>NZ_JBNKWF010000007.1:0-145801 GCF_050299635.1 Altererythrobacter sp. | reverse complement strand
TCCCAATATTCCTGGTGGTAATCCTCTGCCGGATACCAGGTCGCTGGCCCCTCGATCGTGGTCACGGCCTGCTGGCCCGGATGCTCTGCATTCCAGCGCGCAATTGCCGCCTCGGCATCGGCGCGGTCGAGATCGTCACTGAGGAAAATCGCGCTGCGATATTGCGTGCCGACATCATTGCCCTGGCGGTTCAGCTGCGATGGATCATGCGTACCCATGAAGACATCGAGGATCTCGGCGAGCGCAATCGCATCAGGGTCAAATGTCACCCGGATCGCTTCCGCATGGCCACTATTGCCGCTGCACACTTCGCGATAGGTCGGGTTTTCGGTCGATCCGCCAATATAGCCGCTTTCGACTTCGCTCACGCCCACCACATCGCGGAACACCGCTTCGGTGCACCAGAAGCATCCGCCGGCGACTATCGCCTGTTTGTTTGTATTCATCTGCATGGCCTCATTTTCGTGACAGATAGGTCGGACGTTACAGATTGTCATCAGGCCCAAGCGGCTGCGCGCGATGGACTTGCCGGCGGCAGGCGAATAAAGGCGGCGGCATGAGAGAGATCACTGTCGCCGCCCTGCAGCTCGCGCTCGGACGCGAGGATGAGGCTGAGAACATTGCCGAGGTTTCCGCGCTGGTCGAACAGGCCGCGGCGAAGGGCGCGCAGGTGGTGCTGCCACCCGAACTCTTCTCCGGCCCCTATTTCTGCAAGGTCGAGGAGGAGGCGCTGTTCGCGCTTGCGCGGCCCACGCTCGATCATCCTTCCGTCATCGCCATGCGCGGGTTGGCGGCGAAGCTGAAAGTGGCGATCCCGACCAGTTTCTTCGAACGCGACGGGCATCACTATTACAACACGCTCGCCATGATCGGGCCCGATGGCGAAGTGATGGGCACTTACCGCAAGAGCCACATTCCCGACGGGCCGGGCTATGAAGAGAAGTTCTATTTCCGCCCCGGCAATGATGGGTTCAAAGTGTGGGATGTCATGGGAACCCGCATCGGCGTCGGCATATGTTGGGATCAATGGTATCCCGAATGCGCGCGGGTAATGGCGCTGATGGGGGCAGAGCTACTGTTCTATCCCACCGCGATCGGCTCCGAACCCTATGACGTCGATCTCGACACCAGCCGCATGTGGCAGCGCGCGATGCAGGGGCATTCGGTGTCGAACTGCATGCCGGTCGTGGCTGCCAACCGGATCGGGGTGGAAGGCGAAACCGGCAGCGACCAGGCCTTTTACGGCCACAGCTTCATCACCGACGAATGGGGCGACAAGATCGAGGAATTCGGCGCAGAAGAAAGCGGCGTGCTCATCGCCACGATCGATCTAGACCGGGCCGCCAGACACCGCGCGGGCATGGGCTTCTTTCGGGATCGCCGCCCGCAACTCTATGGCCGAATCTGCGAGGATATCTGAGCAGCGCCTATGAGTAGCGTCTATCTCGTCGCGCTGGGTTCCAACCGGCGGCACCATCGCTACGGCTCGCCGCGTGCCGTGGTGCTGGCGGCGATGGAGGAGCTTGCCGCGCTTGGCACGGTGATGGCACGCTCGCGGGTTGTCTCGACAGCTCCACTGGGGCCTGCGCAACGGCGCTTTGCCAATGCCGCGGCGCTGGTCGAAAGCGAGCTCGATCCGCAGGCGATGCTGGCGGCGCTCCAGCGGATGGAGCGCGAGTTCGGGCGGCGGCGCTGGCGGCGCTGGGGCGACCGCGTACTCGATTGCGATATTGTGCTGTGGAGCGAGGGCGCGTGGCACAGCGAAGACTTGCAGGTGCCGCATCCGCAGTTCCGTGCACGCACTTTCGTGCTTGGTCCGGCGGCAGAGATCGCGCGCGGCTGGCGCGACCCGGTGAGCGGGCTAAGCGTGGCGCAACTGTTTGCGCGCTTGACCCAGCCACGCCCCGCCCCTAGGTGAGCCACCGCGCCACCCAGTCGCTTGGCCGGCGGGGCGGCATACAGCCACATTTCAAGGCTATGTGGGCCCGTAGCTCAGTCGGTAGAGCAGCTGACTTTTAATCAGCGGGTCACAGGTTCGAATCCTGTCGGGCTCACCACTTTTCGCAATGGCTCTAGATCGAACTGGCCTTTGTGTACCTCTGCCGTTTCGATTCGAGATCGGCTCTCACGGTTTCGATGGTTTCTTCCTCGATCGCGAACAGGAGATGTTCGATCACGGCCGAGAGGTGCGCGCGCATTGCCTGCCGTGCCCGATTGGCGTCGCGCGACCTCAGGGCCGCCACGATCGCCAAATGCTCATCGACAACCGGCTGCACATTGGCGGTGCGCGCTTTCTCCAACAGTAGTGCACATTCGGGCGAGGCGGACCGCATTTCCCACAGGGAGCGGACAACCTCTTCGACTGCCTTGTTGCGCGATGCCCGCGCAACGAGTTTGTGGAACGCCTCGTCCGGCGCTTCACCCCTTCCATCTCGCCGGTTCGCGGCAGAAATCTGGTTGACCAATTTGTCCAGCTCGTCGAGTTCATAGTCGGTGATGTGGAGCGCGGCGAGTGCGGCGGCTTCGCCTTCGAACAGGACGCGCGCCTCCATCAGTTCAAATGCGCTGACATCGAACTGCGGTTCTGCACCGTGGTCAGGCAAGGCGACGACATAGGCGCCCGAGCCGATCCGGACTTCAACCAGACCCAGGACCTCAAGCGCCAGCACCGCTTCGCGTATGGCAGGACGGCTTACCCCGTGGATAGCAGCCAGTTCGCGTTCCGCCGGCAGCCTTTGCCCGATCGCGTAGAGACCCTTGCGAAGTTCGGACAGCAAGGCCCGCGCGACCTTCTGATAGAGGCGTTCGCCGCTGATCGAATCTCCCCGGCCCCCATCGATTGGCCGCCCCATGGCATTCTTGAATGGCGAAGCTCTGGACATCGAAATACCCTTTTAGGTCTGACCAAATTGGTATAACCAATATTCACATCCAATGTCTGGAAATCAAGCTTTGGCTCAAGGTGAATTCATGAAGATCGAAAATGCACGCGTCATCGTAACCTGTCCCGGGCGCAATTTCGTGACCCTGAGGATCGAGACCGATCAGGGCGTCCATGGGATCGGTGACGCAACGATCAACGGGCGCGAGCTGTCGGTGGTGTCCTATCTCGAGGATCATGTGATCCCCTGTATCCTGGGCAAGGATCCGCGCCGGATCGAGGATATCTGGCAGTATCTCTATCGCGGTGCCTATTGGCGGCGCGGGCCGATTACCATGCGCGCCATCGCGGCGGTCGATGTGGCGCTGTGGGACATCAAGGCCAAGATGGCGGGAATGCCGCTTTACCAGTTGCTCGGCGGCAAGAGCCGCGAGCGGGTGATGGTCTATGGCCATGCCAATGGCGACAATATCGAACACACGGTCGAATCGGTCGGTCGCTACATTGATATGGGCTACAAGGCGATCCGTGCTCAGACAGGCGTGCCGGGCATCAAGGACGCCTATGGGGTCGGCCGCGGCGACCTCTATTACGAGCCGGCCGATGCGCGACTGCCGAGCGAGACCGGCTGGGACACGCGCAAGGCGCTCAACTATGTGCCCAAGCTGTTCGAGAAGCTGCGCGAAACCTATGGCTTCGATCATCACCTGCTGCACGACGGGCACCATCGCTACACGCCGCAGGAAGCGGCCAATCTGGGCAAGATGCTGGAGCCCTATCAGCTGTTCTGGTTCGAGGATTGCACGCCTGCCGAAAACCAGGAGGCGTTCAAACTGGTGCGTCAGCACACGACTACGCCGCTGGCAGTGGGGGAGATCTTCAACACGATCTGGGATTGCAAGGATCTGATCGAGAACCAGCTGATCGACTATATCCGCGCGACCATCGTTGGAGCGGGCGGGGTCACGCATCTGCGCCGGATCGCCGATCTGGCAAGTCTCTATCAGGTGCGCACGGGCTGCCATGGGGCGACCGACCTGTCGCCGGTTACGATGGGCACGGCGCTGCATTTCGACACCTGGGTGCCCAATTTCGGCATCCAGGAATATATGCGGCACAGCGAGGAAACCGATGCGGTGTTCCCGCATGATTACCGCTTCGAGGATGGGCACCTGATCTGCGGCGAGACGCCCGGCCATGGCGTCGATATCGACGAGGAACTGGCCGCCAAGTACCCCTACAGCCAGGCATGCCTGCCGGTTGCCCGGCTCGAAGACGGGACCATGTGGAACTGGTAACGGACTTCTGGACGTCTAGCGGCTGGCGGCCTCGATCAGGGCGTCTGCCAGTTCGCGCGGGCGCGAGAGGAAAGGCGAATGGTCAGCATCCAGTGTAACGACCTTCGCGCCGGGCGACATCGCCTGCATCCGCCTCTGGCTCGAGATCGGGATCGTGCGATCTTCGGTGCATTCGATATAGGTCCGCGGCAGGCTGCCCCAGCGCTCGGGCGTGGGGTAGAGCCTGGTCGAACGCGGCCCATGGGGCTCCGCGACAAGCCGTTGCATGGCGGGTTCGACCAGTTCGGCAGGCGATAGCTGAGCGAAAACCCGTTCGGGATGCTCACCAGTGATCACAGTGCCGTGCCCGCCGGCGGTGGGCTGGATCAATGCGTCGAAGGCCGGGTTGGATTCCTCCATCGCCTTGAACTCGGCGCGCGACATGCCGCTCGGCATCATCATGGCGCAGATATAGACAATAGCGTCCATCGCTTGGGGATCGGACTCCGCCGCCTGCGTCACCACCAGCCCGCCGCGGCTGTGCCCGGCAAGCACGACCGGGGACTGGCTGGCCTTGCGGCATTGCTCGACAGTGAAATTGCCCCAGCCCTCGAGCGTCACCGCGCCCAGTTCCTCTTCATTGCCGCCCATGCCGGGAAGGTCGGGGGCAATGACTTCATGCCCCTCCGCCTCAAGCAGGCGGCGAACTTCGTCGAAGCACCAGCCGCCGTGCCAGCTACCGTGGATCAGTACGAATGTCGCCATCGCTCAGGAGCCGTTCTCAGCGTGCCTCGCCGGTCCATGTGCGGAGAGCCGGATTGGTATGGTCGGGCATGGCGAGCGCTTGCTTCACGCCTTCGCGCGCATTCATCCGGTCGCGCCAATCGACCAGGCGGGGATAGTTCTTCGCGACCTCCAGTTCGGGGAACATGCGTTCGACCATCATCCCGCAATGGCAGAAGAAGTTGATGTCGGCGGTGGTGTACATCTCGCCTGCGAGCCACTTGCTCTTGCCGAGCTGGTCCTCGACCTTCTGGCAGGCATAGGTGATCTTGTCGGTCGCATTCTGCAGGTCTGCCTCGGAGAAGCCCGAACGCGCCGTCTTCCACTTCTTGCGCTGGTCTGGAAGCGGGATCTTCTCGACGAGCTTCTCGAAATCGCCGCTTTCGATGTTTCGCGCGATGACGCCGATCATCCGATGCCAGCCATGCATGGAGACATGGTTCATCACATGTTCGTCGACGAATTTGTTCCAATAGCGCATTCGCGCCTTCCCAACCGGATCATAGGGACGCAGCGGAATCTCCGGGAAAACGTCTTCGAGATATTCGTTGATCACTGTGGTGTGCGTGATGATCGTGCCATTGTGGTCAAGCACCGGTACCTGGCCTTCCGGATTGACCTTTATGAACCATTCGGAATGCTGTTCGAACTTGTGCAGGTCGACATAGACACTCTCGAACTCGAGCTGCTTTTCCTTAAGCGGAATCATGGACTTCAGGGAATTCGCGGCCGGTTCCGCGTGATAGTATTTCAGTGCCAAATTGCCTCTCCCAATATTCTATACCTGCAATGTTTCCATGATGCCGCCGTCCACCGAAAGCGACTGGCCGGTGATGTGGCTGGCGCGATCGGACAGGAGGAAGGCGGCTGTCCGCAAGCTCGACCGGCAGGCCGAGCCTGCCCTGCGGCACTTTCGATGCGAGGTGATCGCGTGCGTCTTGAGGCACCTCGGCCATCATCGACGTGTCGATGAAGCCGGGGATCAGGCAGTTCACCCTGATCCCTTGCGGTGCGAGTTCCAGCGCGGCAGCGCGCACGATGCCAAGCAGCGCGTGTTTCGACGCGACATAGCCAATATTGTTGGCCATCCCGCGAGCGCTCGCCAGGCTGCCGGTGGCCAGGATCGCACCGCCGCCATTCGCTGCCATCGAACCAGCAAGGTGGCGGATCGCCCAGAATGCGCTGGCGGCGTTGACCTGCATGAGCTGGTCGAATTGCTCATCCGAATAATCGCCGATGGGGTGGAAACCGCCGCCTACGCCCGCATTGAGGAACAGCCCTGAGATCGGACCGTTCTTCGCGCTGGCAGTATCGAGTGCGGCGAGAAGCCCGTCCTTGTCGCTCACATCCGCCGCGGTGAAGCCCGCGCCTTGACCAAGCTCCTGCGCGATGGCGGCAAGCACTTCGGCCCGGCGCGCGATCAGCGTCACCCTTGCCCCGCGCGAATGAAGCAGCCGCGCGCTCGCTTCACCGATGCCGGAAGAGGCACCGGTGATGACGATGTGGCGGCCGCCGAAATCCATCAGGCAAGGCCGAACAGTTTGGCTGCGTTGTCCTTCATGATGAGCGGCAGGACATCGTCCTTGAAGCCGACATCCTGCGCCGCCTTGATCCATTTGTCCGGGTGGATCAGCGGAAAGTCGCTGCCGAACAGCATCTTGTGGCGCAGTTGCGTGTTGGCATATTGGATGATCTGCGGCTGAAAATATCTGGGGCTCCAGCCCGACAGGTCGATGAAGACATTGTCCTTGTGCAGCGCCATGGAAAGGCTCTCGTCCACCCAGGGCCAGCTTGGGTGCGCGAGGATGATCTTCATATCGGGAAAATCGACCGCGACGTCATCGACCAGCATGGGCTGGCCGTATTTGAGCTTCACGCCGCCGCCGCCGCGCATTCCCGTGCCCATACCCGAATGGCCGGTGTGGAAGATGGCGGGCAAACCGTATTCCGCGATCACTTCATAAATCGGATAACCCATCCGGTCCGCCGGATCGCAGTTCTGCATGATGTGGTGGAACTTGAAGCCCTTGACGCCATAGTTCTCGATCAGGTCGCGCGCTTCGCGAGCGCCCAGCTTGCCCTTGTGCGGATCGATGCTGGCGAAGCCCATGCAGATATCGCTGTTTTCCGCGGCGAACTCGGCCACTTCGTAGTTCGAGACGCGCTTGGCCCCGATCCCGCTCTCGCAATCGACCGTGAACAGGCAGAAGGCGATGTTGGTCTCGCGGTAGAGGTCCGCGATTTCGGGCATCTTGGGCCGTTCGCGCGGTGCCTTGAAATAGGCGCTGGCTGCATCGAAGAATTTGCCCATCACCGCATCTTCCGGATCGTGACAGGAAACCTCTGCGTGCACATGCACGTCGATGGCGCGGATTTTGTCGATGTCGATTGGCATGGGGTCCACTCTTTGCCTTGGTGAGGGTGGGGCGGCACCGTGCCGCCCTTCCTTCCATCAGACTTGCACGATTACAGCTTCGCTGGCGAGACTGGCCTTGCGTGGCCGATTGTCACCAACTCTGTCATCGCGAACATCCTTTCCCAATGATACGGTCCCTGAAATTGGACTCGTTCCTAAAATTTGTTAGTAATACATACAATCATGATCTGCCGTTGCAACCGCAATTGGCTGGCTGGATGTGCCGCCAGTGGCCGGGACGGCATCGCGACAGGTCAAAAAGGGAAAGGACGGCCATTTATGCTTCGCTGGGTCATATCCGAAGGGGGCGACAGTCTGGACGACATGCGTCTGGACAAGATCGAGCCGGATTCTCCAGGGTCGGGGGAAGTGCTGGTTCGCGTCCGGGCCTGCTCGCTGAATTATCGCGATCAGGCGATCATGACGGGCAATTACTTTGGCGGGCGGGTCTATCGCGACCAGGTCCCGCTGTCGGATGGCGTGGGCGAGATCGTCGAGCTGGGCGAAGGCGTTACCGGCTTTTCCGTGGGTGACCGCGTGTCCAGCACCTTTTTCATGGACTGGGAAGATGGTCTGCCCAATCCGGCGGCCGGTCCGGCACTGGGTGCGCCACCCGCGCCTGGAATGCTGCAGGAACTGGTCGTGCTGCCCGCCCATGCGCTCATCCCGATGGCGAAAAGCCTGAGCTTCGAACAGGCCGCCTGCCTGCCCTGCGCTGGCGTGACGGCCTGGAACGCGCTGATGGAGGGGCCGCGCAAGGTGGGGCCGGGCCGCAGCGTGCTGGTGCTGGGCACGGGCGGAGTCTCGCTGCTGGCGCTTCAGATCGCCAAGGCTGCAGGTGCGACGGTGATCGCGACTTCATCATCCGACGAGAAACTTGAGCGCGTGCGCGCCCTGGGGGCCGATCACACGATCAACTATCGCGAGACGCCCGACTGGGGTGCGCGTGCGGCCGAGCTTTCTGGTAACGGCGTCGATCATGTGGTCGAAGTAGGCGGAGCGGGCACGCTCGCCCAGAGTATCGCTGCGGTCGGCTTCAATGGAGAGATTGCGCTGATCGGCGTGTTGACGCGCGCAGGCGACACAAGCCCGCACGGGTTGATGCTCAAGGGTGCCTCGATCCGGGGTATCTTCGTCGGTTCGCACAAGATGGCGCGGGATCTCAACGATCTGATCGACCGTCACAATATCGAGCCTGTCGTCGATCGTGTGTTCCCGGTCGAAAAGGCGCTGGACGCCTATCGCTACCAGGCCTCGCCCGATCTCTTTGGCAAGGTGGTCATTTCGCTGAACGGAGACGAGTAGGATGGATCGGCTGGGGTGGGGGCAAAAGCTCGGCGCTGTCGCGCAATTCGCCTATGTGGTCGAGGATCTCGACCAGGCGATAGGGCACCTCATCCGCGATTGTTCTGCCGGCCCCTTCTTCGTGATCGAACATTTCCTGCAGCCGGGGCAGGTCTATCGTGGGCAGGAAAGTACAGCCGATCTGCGCCTTGCGATGGGCTTTTCCGGGCAGAGCTGGATCGAACTGATGCAACCGCTCGACGATCACCCGTCGATCTATCGCGAAGTGATCGAGCAGCGCGGCTTCGGCCTGCATCACCACGGCATCGCCTTCGAGGATTGCGAGGCCGTGCTGGCGCAATACCAGGCGCGCGGCTGGCGCGAAGCCTATCGCTCGCCGGTCCCGACGGGCGGGGACGTGATCTTCATCGAAAGCGATGAGCCCTCCGCTGCACCCTTTCTCGAACTGCTGCCTGCGAGCCCGGCGATGGACGCGCATTTCACCGGCTTCTGGAAGGCCGCGCAGAATTGGGATGGGTCGGACCCGATCCGGCCATTCGCCTAGGAGAAATGTGAACACCACAAAACAAAGGGAGAGAATGCCATGGCAACCACAATGAAAGGCCCGCCGTCGAACCTGGCCGAGATCGTCGACGTGGGCTTTCCGTTCAAACATTATGTCGACCGGCTGAGCCCGGGCGGGCGCTATATCGACGCGCAGAGCGATGTCGACAGCCCCTGGGTTCCCTTCGGCGACAACGCTGCGATCAAGCACCTTGCCTTCGACGTGCGGCAGGGCATTTTCTCCAACATACTGTGGGTCAAGGAAGCCGCAGCGATCGGCACGCACCTCCATCGCGGTACGATCGTGATGGTCTGCCTGGAAGGGACAGTCCGCTATCTCGAATATGACTGGGTGGCGACGCCGGGCGGGTTGATCCTGGAAGTGCCGGGTGAAAGCCACACGTTGGTCACCGAGAACCCCGAGGGCTGCAAGCTGTTCGGCTGGATGCAGGGGCCGATCGAGTTCTACGACGAGAATGGCGAGAACCCGTTCACAGCCGATGTGTGGTGGTTCATCGACCACTATGAAACCTATTGCCGCGAGAACGACATCCCGATCAACGAGAAGCTCTATCTCTAGGAAGGGGGCGTGCGATGTATCTCAGGAATGCTTGGTATGTTGCGTGCTGGGCTCATGAGCTTGGCGACGCGCTGGAAACGCGCACGATCTGCGAACTGCCGATCTTGCTTTACCGCAAGACCGACGGGGAAGCCGTCGCTATCGGCGATCTCTGCCCGCACCGTTTCGCCCCGCTTCACATGGGGCGGCGAGAAGGGGATAATGTCCGCTGCATGTATCACGGTATGCTGTTTGGCGAGAGCGGCAAATGCGTGGAGAATCCGCACCATGGCGGGGTGATTTCTCCCAAGATGTGCGTCCCCAAATATCCGGTGGTCGAGAAATACGGACTGATCTGGGTCTGGACTGGCGATGCCGAGGCGGATGAAAGCCAGATTCCCGACTTTGGCTGCTACAGCGCATCGGGTTTCAAGACGATCCACGGCATGATGGACGTGCAGGCGAATTACCAACTCATCACCGACAACCTGCTCGATCTGACTCATGCGGATTTCCTCCATGACGGCACATTGTCGAGCGAGGCAATTACGACCAGCAAGCTGGAAACGCTGGAACAGGGATCGACCGTCTATGCCAACCGCTGGTGCCCGGACGGGGATCCGCCCCCGGTATGGGGTCAGTTGATGGAAAGCCAGATGGGAATGAAGCAGGACCAGCGAATCGATCACTGGCTCTATATGCGCTGGGACGCCCCGGCTCACCTGCTGCTCGATGTCGGCATCTCGCCGGTGGGGAAGCCGCGTGAGGACGGTGCCTGGGTCTATACCGGGCACCATCTTACTCCTGTCTCACCCACGCGAACGCTCTATTACTGGACGGTGGTTCGCAATCACGGGGTCGATGATCCCGATGTCGAGAAATTCTGGCAAATGTCGATCGAATATGCCTTCGGGGTTCAGGACAAACCGATGATCGAAGCGCAGCAGGCAGCGATCGGCACCTGCGATATCGACGAGTTGGGGCCCGTCGCCATTCCGGCCGATCTTGCCGGCGGCAAGGCTCGGCGCAAGCTGATGCAGCTTATCAAGGGTGAGGAGCGGGGCGAACGGCCAAGGCCGGGTGCGTCACCGCTCGATGAATTGCTGGCGCGGAGCGCCAAGAGTGCGGCACCCGTATTGCCGGTAGTTTGACGATCACAACATTCGCACAGGTCTAGACCTGTGCCTCCGCGCCGTGGGGCCGGCCGATCACGACAAATCTGGCGGGCTCCTGCAACCTTATGGCAATGGTGCGCGGCTGATGAAGGCCGGCGGCAAGGGCGGAGGGCTATTTGCCTTCCAGTGCCTTGTCCTCGTTGGCACGCTTGATCAGATACTGCCGGATCGCTTCGGCATCGTCCGCTGACAGAGCCGATTTGAACGATACCATGCCGTTGTGCTGCAACGCCCCGTCGATCACCACCGAGCGGATCGCGTCGGCAGAGCCGATCGCTGCCGAATGCCGCAGGTCGGGGTTGAGAACGCCGCCCACTGCGGCATCGCCATGGCAGACCGAACAATAGCGGCCATAGAGCGCACTACCCTGCAAGACCTGCTCCTCTGTCCCGCTGAAGGCAGGAGGATCGAGCACCATCTCGCTCAGCGCCGGCGGCGCGGGCAACTCGCCCTTTGCGCCCAGCTTGAACACCAGCAACCGGCTGATGTTGCGGACATTGCCCTTGTTGGCGACGACCCCGGTTGCGACATCCCAGACCCCGCCCCATCCGGCCATCACGGCAACATATTGCTCACCGTCGATCGAATAGGTCATGGGCGCAGCGATCACGCCGGTCTGCGCGCCGAAGGACCATAGCTTGCTGCCCTTGTCAGCACTGAAGGCGGCGAAATTACCGAAAGCATCGCCCTGGAAGACGAGATTGCCCGCCGTTGCCAGCGTGCCGCCGTTCCACGGCGCGGGATAGTCGACGCGCCAAGCTTCCTTCTGGGCAACCGGATCCCAGGCCACGAGCGCGCCGGTGGTGGCCGAGAGTGCTGCCGAGCGCACGCCCTTGTCTGCAGGCATGGCAACGCTGGCAAGGTCGACACCGGTTTGGAAACCGATGTCCGAAGCCTCCCAGTCCTTGGCGCCGAGATAGGGGAAGGCCGAGATATTGACCGGAATGTAGACCAGTCCTGTGTCGCGGCTCATGCTCATGGGTTGCCAGCTATGTGCGCCGCCGGGGCCCGGCGTGCCGATATAGGGCGTATCCGCCTCGTCATAGCGAGCAGCCGGATTGATCTCGGGCTTCCCGGTCTCCGGATCAATGCCAAGCGTCCAGCTTTGCGGAGCGAAGCTGCCAGCGGAGATAAATTGGCCGGTCGCGGCGTCAAGAACGTAGAAATAGCCGTTCTTGGGCGCGTGCAAGGCGACGTGGCGCGTCTTTCCGTCGATCTCCAGGTCGGCGATCGTGATCTGGGCGTTGCTGTCATAATCCCAGCGGTCTTCCGGCGTTTCCTGGAAATGCCAGCGATACTCGCCGGTATCGGCATCCACGGCCACGATCGAGCCGGTATAGAGGCTGTCGCCCGCCCCGCGGTCATTGGCGCCTGGATTCCACGGTTCGGCATTGCCGGTGCCGAACAGAACCAGATTGGTGGTAGGATCATAGGTGATCGAATCCCACACGGTGCCGCCGCCGCCCAGCTTCCACCATTCGCCGCTCCAAGTATCAGCGGCTTTCTTCATGGCGTCATTTTCGAAGCCGTCCGCCGGGTTTCCGGGCACGGTGTAGAACTTCCACACTTCCTTGCCGGTCGCATGGTCATAGGCCGCGATATAGCCGCGCGCCTTGTATTCGGCTCCGCCGCTGCCGATCAGCACCAGCCCGTTGGCGATGCGCGGCGCGCCGGTGATGGTGTAGTCTTCCTGATTGGGAACGACGGTCTTCGCCCAGTCGACTTCCCCGGTCTTGCGGTTGAGTGCGACAAGCCGCCCGTCGAGCGTCGCGACATAAACCTGGTCGCCATAAATGGCGACGCCGCGATTGACCGCATCGCAGCATGCGCGAACCAGCGTGTCGCGCGGGACCTCAGGATCGTAGCTCCACTTGAGCTCGCCGGACTTGGCGTCAAAGGCGTAAACCTTGCTCCATGCGCTGGTGGTGTAGAGCGTGCCGTCATAGACAATCGGCGTTGCTTCCTGGCCGCGAGCGGTATCGAAGTCATATGACCATGCCAGGCCAAGATCACCGACCGTTTCGGCGTTGATCTGCTGGAGTGGAGAGAAGCGCTGCTCGCCATAGTCGCGGCCGTAGGTGAGCCAGTCGGAATCGGGCGCGCTGGCGATAAGGGCATCGGTCACACCTTCGGTGGCAAGTTCGGACCGATCCGGTGCACTATTGCACGAAGCAAGGGCAAGGGCCGCAGCAGCCACGAATGATTGAATGCGCATCAATTAAGTCTCTCTCTCCATCGCCGCGTTTTTTCCGGCGTTGCCTCATAGAATTGCGGGCAGGCGTTCATTCGTCAATCGCCGAACGGCATCGCCGTTCCAACAAGAGGCCGCCCCCGAAACGGATCGGGGGCGGCCTGATTGGACTTGTGGCCTAGAAGTCCTTGCGGACAGTCACGGCCCAGGTGCGGGGCAGGCCGGGAGCACCCGAAATCGTTCCGGGGCTAGCGAACTGCTCGTACAGTGACGTGAAGTAGTATTTGTCGAACAGGTTCTGCACTTCGAGGCTGATCGACCACGGATCGTCGTCGTTCTGCTTCCAGGTCAGACGGGCATTTCCGATGAAGTATGAGTCGATCTTGTTGCTCGCGATGACCGTCGGCAGTGGCCCACCGCCGCCCAGCGCAACCACGCCGGGGATCACCGGGTCCGTCACAACCGGGGTAGGCGGCGTGAAGGCCGTGGTTACTTCGACCCGGTCGTAATTGACCGCTTCGGTATAGACGCTCGACTGATAGGATCCGTCGAAGCGCGCAGAAAGCGTACCGGGGCCGACATCGTAAATGTCATACTGGATGCCGAAGCTCCATTTCCATTTCGGCGTGTACGGAGTGACCATGTCCAGCGTCACCGCGGTAGGGCCGGTTATCTCGGTGTATTTGAAGTCGAGATAGCTCAGCGCGCCGTCCATCGAGAGACCCTCGATCGGATTGAGCATGGTTTCGAGTTCGAAGCCCTTCACATGAGCCGCACCGACATTGTTCGGCTGGAGGCATGGCGCGGTCGGGCAGGCCGACAGCGTCAGGATGATGTCCTTGTAGTCATTGTAGAAGGCCGAAGCATTCAACCGGACTGCACCATCCGCGAAGTCCGACTTGAAGCCGATTTCGTAAGCGGTCAGCTTCTCAGGCTTGAACTCCTTCACCTGGTTGCGGCCGAACGGATCGGTGGGGCCGAAGAAGGGCCGCGGATTGAAGCCGCCCGAACGGAACCCGGTCGAGACCTGGGCATACATCATCAAGGCATCGGAGAAGCGATAATCCGCCGCAACGCGCCAGTCGAAATTGCTGTCCTTGAACGTCGGTGGCGAAATATTGTTCAGGCCGACGAGCAGGCAATTGGGATCGTTGCCCACCGCCGTCGGGCCCGCAGTCGGCGCCCCCAGGAAGAAGGCACAAGGCAGCGGCCCCGGCACTGTCAGGTCGGGGTTGCGACGGAAGAATGTGTAACTCTTCGTGTCCCAGGTGTTGCGAACGCCGACATTGATGTTGAAAGCATCGGTCGCGTGGAAGGTCGCATTGGCGAACAGTGCCTTGCTTTTTGCCGGCGTCGGGTCCGGGCCGTGAACGAAATCGATCCCGGCATAGTTCAGATCGACGCGCGCGGTCAGCGTGCCGTCGCGGTCGAAGTAGATCCCGCCAAGCGTGAAATCGACCATGTCATCGAAGGCCGTTCCATTCAGGCGCAGCTCTGTGCTCCACTGCTCGTTCTTGAGCACCTGGCGAAGCTGCTGGTTGGCGATCGGCGAGTTGTCGACATCCTGCGCCCAGTCCGACTTGAATTTGCGCCAGGCGTTGATCGAAGTCAGCTTCAGCGTATCCGACAGTTCGACATCGATTGTGGCTGTTATGCCGTAATTGTCGAGATGCTGGTGCGGATTGAGAATCAGTGGCTTGTAGGGCGCTTGAGTCGTGGGCTCCCTCAGATCCGCAAAGGTCGAATAAGTAACGAATTTGCTATCATATCCGGTCAGCGTGTCGCAGCTGTTCTGGCCGTTCGGCACGAAAGCGCAATTGCCTGGAATAGCGGAACCGTCGATCGTGCTGGCCAGCCACGGGATCCCGTCCGGCGTTATCGAAGCGTTGTTGTAGTAGAGCAGGACCGACGCGCCGGCTTCCGACCGGTCGCGCGAATAGTCGCCCGAAACATTGACTTCGACCGTGTCGGTCGGGAGCCAGCGGAGCGATAGCTTGCCTGCTGCGTAGCTGGTTCCGCCAAGTGTGCCGAGGACAGGGTTCGGCCCGACCGACTGCGTCGGCACGCCTGAACCCGGATGGGTCAAATCATAGTCGAGCCGCTTGACATAGCCATCGCGGTTCTTGGTTGCACCGGCAATGCGCGCGAACAGATTGTCGCTCACCGCAAAGTCCGCAAAGCCGCGAACATCGACGCGGTTGTACGAGCCATAGGTTGCCTGGATCGACCCGCGACCTTCGCCCGAAGGCTTGGTCGAAAACAGCTTGATCGCGCCGCCGATCGAGTTGCGTCCCGCCAGCGTGCCCTGCGGCCCGCGCAGCACCTCGATGCGCTCGATATTGGTCAGGTTCCAGTTCTGCCCGACCTGGCGTCCGAGATAGACCCCGTCGACGTAGACGCTGACGCCGGGGTCGGTGGTGATCAGGTGGTCCTGCAAGCCGATGCCGCGGATGAACAGCTTGGCGAAGTTGAAGTCGTTACCGAAGCTGATCGAAGGAACCAGTGTCTGCAGCGCCTCGATATTGCTGGTATTGGTCTCAGCCAGTGCCTCCGCACCAACCGCTGAGACCGACAGCGAGACATCCGACAGCGA
Organism: Altererythrobacter sp.; assembly: GCF_050299635.1. NCBI lineage: Bacteria > Pseudomonadati > Pseudomonadota > Alphaproteobacteria > Sphingomonadales > Erythrobacteraceae > Altererythrobacter > Altererythrobacter sp. Next base: position 130,078 of record NZ_JBNKWF010000007.1, on the reverse strand, counting down.
TTGTTCGCGTTTCTGCGCCGTGACGATGATTTCGTTGCCAAGTCCCCGTCCACCGTCACTGGACTCCTCCTGGGCCTGAGCGGCGACCGGCGCAATGGCAACTGCCAGTGCAAGGCCGGCACCACTGCTCCTCAGGCGTGAAGAGATTCTTTGAAATTCGAACATTGCAGGATCCTCCCAAATCTTGAATGATTGTTATTCCACGTTGCCTCAAACTTTGCCCCAAATGCGTGCGCACGACAACGCGCTTTTCTGCTTCATCTCCAGATTTTGTAGCCCAGAGAAACAAATCCTGTAGGATTGCGGAAGCTGCGAGTCCAGACATTCCGGCCTTCAGAGGGAGTATCAGCCTGCTGGTGAAGCTCGAATATGTACAGCAATCCCAACGAAAATGGGCCCCGCCGCATCGCTGCGACAGGGCCCACATGAGCTTGTTTTCTGGATCGACGTTTAGCCGACGATCTCTTCGGGCTTGAAGAAGAAGTCGATCTCGATCTTCGCGTTTTCGTCGCTGTCCGATCCGTGCACCGTGTTCTCACCGATCGAAAGCGCATAGGTCTTGCGGATGGTGCCTTCGGCCGCGTCGGCAGGGTTGGTCGCGCCCATGATGTCACGGTTGCGCGTAACGGCGTCTTCGCCTTCCAGCACCTGCACAACAACCGGTTCGCTCATCATGAAGTCGCACAGTTCGCCGAAGAAGGGGCGTTCCTTGTGGACCGCATAGAAGCCTTCGGCCTGTTCGCGGGTCATGTGAATACGCTTGGAAGCGACAACGCGCAGGCCGGCTTCCTCAAGCATCTTGGTGACGGCACCGGTCAGGTTGCGACGCGTGGCATCGGGCTTGATGATCGAAAATGTGCGGGTGACCGCCATGATAGTGTTCCTTGGAGATAGTTTGGATATCGGGGAGATTTCGGCGCGCCCCTAGCGCCGCAGGGAGGTAACTGCAAGCCCCGTCGCTGCAGGAGCAGGCACCGGGCGGAGCCGCTAATTGTCCTCCAGCTTCTCGCCTACCATTAACTGGCCCGTGGTTTTTCCATCGTCAGGGTGTGCGTTGAAGGAGAAGGTGTGCCCTCCCTCGCTTTCGCCGCCGATCATCTTGCCGTCATTCACCGTCATTTCGAGCGAAACGTCGATCCCCGCCGCTTCGGCCTGCTTGCGATAGAACTCCGCCAGCACCTCTGGTTTGGCCGAGCTTTCGAACAGGACCAGAGCTCCCTTGGAATCGCCCTGCGAAAAGGTGGTGTTGCTCACCACCTTTGCTCCCGGAAAGACGGTAAAGCCGTTAGGCAGATCGATTGCTACATCCGGACCCGACCGCATCGTGGCCGTTCCATCAGCGCCCGTGAAAGTGGTGGTCGCGCTCGCGCCGTCATGCTTGACGGTCATTGTCCCGCCATCGCCGTCATCGATCGTGATTGTGTCGCGATTGCCCGATCCGCAAGATGCCAGCAGCAAGCTGGCAGCGAGACTCACCGCAGCGCGCATTGCGCACTCTCCTCTCTCGTTCCATTGCAACCCAAGGGCCGTTACAGCCTTGTCTTGGAACGCTTTTATCATGGAACGAGTGAAGTTCCTAGGGCGTGTTGCAATTCGGCGCCAGCTAGCCTCCTGCGCGCCACCTGCCCTGTTCGTCCTGCTTGTGAATTTCGCGCGCTACATCCTCTTTTCCGTCAAGCTGGCGCCACAGCGCACGGGCAGCTTCGGTTTCGCTTGCACCGAAAAGGAGCAGTGCCCGGTCGAAACCGAGTGCATTTTCCCGCCATTGCCCATCAGCCAGCAGAATCATTCGCGCGCCATTGGCTGCTTCAGCCTCGCCCGAAAGCAGGATCGGCTGCTTGTCCGGTTGCGGATCGGAGGCTTCACCGTGGGCAAGGAATTCCTCAGAGCCTGCGCGCCACAATTCCTTGCTCAACAGCTCGCGCTGGGAAGCGTCACCACTGACAACCAGCAGCCGCTCGCCTGCTTGGAGAACCTTGCGCGCCAGCATTGCCACGACCCGTTCGACCGGATCGCGGCTCAACTGGTAGAAATCTACGCGCATATTTTCTGCCCTATCGCTCCGCTACTTGAGGGAATTGGCTCGCCCTATCGCTCCGCTACCTGAGGGCGGGACTCAACCCTGCACGGAAGTGCGGATGAAATCGTCGAGCAAGCGCACGCCGTAACCGGTCGCGCCCTTGTCCCAACTATGGCCGGGTTTGTCGGCCCAGACCATGCCCGCGATGTCGAGATGCGCCCAAGGCGTACCATCGTCGACAAAGCGCTTGAGGAACTGGGCTGCGGTGATCGACCCGGCAAACTTCGGTCCGATATTCTGCATGTCCGCGATCGGACTGTTGATCAGCTTGTCATAGGCAGGGGAGAGCGGCAGACGCCACAGCTTGTCGCCGGTGCGCTTGCCCGAGGCGAGCAGTTCGTCTGCCAGATCGTCATCATTAGCAAACATCCCGCCATGCTCATTCCCCAGCGTGATGATCATCGCGCCGGTCAGTGTCGCAAGGTCGACAATTCGTGCAGGCTTGAACTCGCGCTGGACCCAGGTGAGCACATCGCACAGCACCAGCCGCCCTTCGGCATCGGTGTTGAGCACTTCGATCGTCTGGCCCGACATGGAGGTCACGATGTCGCCCGGACGCTGCGCTTTGCCATCCGGCATGTTCTCGACCAGTCCAACCACGCCGACAACATTGGCTTTCGCCTTGCGCTTCACCAGCGCCAGCATCGTACCGACAACGGCACCGGCACCGCCCATGTCCCACTTCATGTCACCCATGCCCGGTCCGGGTTTGAGCGAGATACCACCGGTATCGAAGGTAACACCCTTGCCGACAAAGGCAGTGGGGGCATCGCCCGGATTGCCGCCCATCCACTTGATCGCGAGGATGCGAGAAGGCTGCTCGCTACCGAGGCCCACGCCCAGCAGCGCACCCATGCCCAGCTCTTCCATCTGGTCGTCATCGAGCACGACCAGTTCGGCGCCTGTCCCGGCGAAAGCCTGCTCGCAGCGATGTACGAAACTGACCGGAAAAACCTTGTTGGCCGGTTCGGCGACGAGTTCGCGGGTGAAATCCACCCCTTGCGCAACTGCATCGGCATCGGCCCAGGCCGCATCGGCCCCATTCGGCGCATTGATGACCGTGACCGAAGCCAGCGTCTTCTTCTGCTCTTCCTTCAGCTTGGTTCGATAGGCATCGTGCCGCCACGAACGAAGGCGCAGCCCGAGCAGAACGGAGGCGGCTTGCGCGGCATTCAATCCGGCCTGTCCAAGGTCGAGAACCATCGCTTCCTCGCCCGAGGTGAGATATTTCGCCGCTAGCGCAGCGCCCGCTTTCTCGAGGTTGATGCTGCGCCCCTTCGCTTCGGTCTCGCCCGCTCCCGCCAGGGCATAACGCACCAGCTTGCCGTGGTGCTTGACGAAACCTTCGAAAGTCTGCCCTGCTCGCCCGCTATATCGCGCCGCATCGGCGCCGTCTGAAACCGCCGCATCCAGTCCTTCGGGCAGGCAATCCCGATTCGTAACAATGGCGTGAAGACGGATGTCGCCGGGTGCGGTATCACTGAATTCGATTTGCATGAATACTCCAAGCATGATGACTGCTGGCGGCGGCGCGGATGATTTTCAAATCGCCTGAGCCGCCTGTACCAATGGCGATTGCGATTAGGCGCGAGCGGTGCGATAGGCAAGCCATGTCCCCGAAGCCGCAGACCTGCCTGCAAGCATCAGATGGCCGCTTGTGCCGCTCCGCTGCACTTGCGCTTGCATTTCTGTTCGTTGGAGAATTCGCCATATCCGCGCCGGTTGCGGCTCAGGATGTTCCGGAGATTGCGGACACGCCAGCGGTGGATTCCGCGGTATCACCCGATCGGGTGATCGAGTTCGAAGCCGATACCATCGGTTACGACGACGACCGCGATGTCGTGACCGCCAGCGGCAATGTCGTGCTGCGCAACCAGGACAGATCGGTCCGCGCCGATGAAGTGAGCTGGGACCGGCGCGCGGGTACGATCCTGGCCAAGGGTAATGTCCGCCTGGTCGATGAACGCGGCAATCAACTCTACACGGAAAGTGTCGAGCTGACCGACACGTTCGAAACCGGTGCGATGGAAGAGATGCTGCTGGCCTTGCGCGCGGGCGGGCGCATGGCTGCGCGATCGGGCGAGCGCGGGGAAGACGGAACGGTGATTCTGGCCGACGCCGCCTATAGCGCCTGCCCGGTTGTTGACGCCGATGGATGCACCAAGAAGCCAAGCTGGCGCGTCACCGCAAACCGCGTAATCTACGATCCAAGTCAGAACCGCATTCGCTTCAAGGGTGCGGTGCTAGAACTCTTCGGCGCACGCGTCCTGCCCATGCCCGGCCTTGCAGTTCGCACCGATGGGAAGGCCGTGTCCGGTTTCCTCGTGCCCGACCTGCGCATCTCGGAATCCAACGGCGTCGAAGTTAGCGGCAGTTACTATTGGCGGCTGGCAGACAACAAAGATCTGTCGCTGGGCGCGCATATCTACACTGAAGCCCCGCCGATGGTTAACGGGACCTGGCGCCACCTGACCGGCAAAGGCGCGTACCAGATTACCGGCTACGCGACACACAGCAGTCGTATCTCCACATTCACCGGGGTTGAAACGAGCAAGGCCGATCCACGCGGATATATCGCTGCCAATGGAAGGTTCCAGTTTACCCCTGAATGGAGCTTCACCGGTTCGGTCCGCTTGGCGACCGACCGGACATTCCTGCGCCGTTATGACATCAGCCGCGACGACCGGTTGCGGTCCACATTCAATCTCGAGCGGATCAACGATTCCTCCTACCTCTCGCTCGCTGGATGGGCCACGCAGACCTTGCGCCTGAACTCAAAGCAGGGACAGGTACCGATGGCGCTGCCCGTGCTCGATTATCGACGCCGCATCGACGACCCGCTGCTGGGCGGCAAGCTGGAACTGCAGGTCAATTCGCTCAGTCTCGTGCGCGACACCGGGCAGGATACCCAGCGCGTCTTTGCCGGTGCACGCTGGGACCTTAAACGGCTGACCGGATTGGGCCAGGTCGTTACGCTTACCGGGCTGGTCCGCGGCGATGTCTATCACACCGATAGTACGGGATTGACTGCGACAGAGATATACCGCGGCAATCCGGGGTGGGAGACGCGCGGCGTTGCGCTGGGCGCGATCGATGTCGAATGGCCCTTTGTCGGCGAGGCTTTCGGCGGAACGCAGGTCTTCAAACCGCGCCTGCAACTCGTGGCCAGCCCGCCGATCCGCAATCTAGCCGTGCCCAATGAAGATGCGCGCGCTATCGACCTGGAAGATTCCAATCTCTTCGCGCTCAACCGCTTTCCCGGTTACGACCGGGTCGAAGACGGTGTGCGGTTGACCTATGGTTTCGACTGGCAGCTGCAAAGACCGGGCTGGCGGGTCAAGACCACTGTGGGCCAATCCTATCGCTTTGATCGCCGTCCGGACATTCTGCCTGACGGTACCGGACTGTCAGAGCGCGTTTCCGATTTCGTCGGGCGGACGGAAGTGCGCTTCCGCGATACCGTGAAACTCACCCATCGTTTCCGGCTCGACAAGGATAGTTTCTCGGTGCGCCGCAACGAGTTCGACGCAACAGTGGGCAATGAGCGGACCTATGCCGAAATCGGTTACCTGCGGCTCAATCGCGACATCAGGGGGCTGGAAGACCTGCAGGACCGCGAGGAATTGCGCGCCGCCGTTCGCGTCGGCTTTGCACGATATTGGTCCGCATTCGGCTCCGGCGTATTCAACCTGACGGACCGCAACGAGGACCCTACGCTCACATCGGACGGCTTCGAACCGATCCGTACCCGGCTGGGCATCGCCTATGAAGATGACTGCCTGGAATTCGGCCTGACCTGGCGCCGCGACTATATCAACGCCGGCGATGCGCGGCGCGGCGATACGTTCCAGGTATTCTTCAGCCTGAGAAATCTGGGATTCCGGTGAGTGCAAGCCGTTGGCAGCCACACTTCGATGCGCTATCCGCGCTTCGGCAACTCAGCTACGGTTAAGCCGTTCTTCGCCATGCCGCATCGCAATACTGGCGCCATTCGCGCCGCAAATGGATTGATCGTGTGAAAATCAGAAGTCTTTCAAACGGCCTTGCAACACTTGCCTTGATCGCTCTTGCGACCATGCCCGCCAATATTTCAGCACAGTCGGCACCTGCTGCCGACGATCCGCTGGGCATTCCGCAAAACATCACGATCATGGGCCATGACGATCCCAATAATCGCACGGCGACCGCGATTGTGAATGGGCAAGTCATCACCGGCACCGATATCGATCAGCGTGTCGCGCTGGTGGTTTCCGCTTCACAGAACGAGATTTCCGAAGAGGAAATGAACCGGCTGCGGATGCAGGTGCTGCGCAATCTGATCGATGAAACTCTTCAGATCCAGGAAGCCAAAGCGCAAGAAATCGAGGTTTCGCAGGCCGAGATCGACCAGACCTATGCCCGCGTCGCCTCGCAGAACTTCGGTCCTGACATTGAAAAGATGGATGCCTACCTGGAGAGCATCGGTTCTTCACCGGCTTCGCTTAAACGGCAGATCAATGGCGAGTTGGCCTGGCAGCAGATCCTGCGCCGGAATATCTCTCCCTTCGTCAACGTATCCGAGGAAGAGGTCAACGAACTGCTCAAGCGGCTCGAGGCCTCGCGCGGCACGGAAGAATTCCGCCTTGGCGAGATCTACCTTTCCGCCACGCCGGAAAACCAGCAGGCGGTGGCCCAGAACGCGCAGCGCATCGTCGAACAGCTTCGCCAGGGTGGCAGCTTCGTCGCCTATGCACGGCAATTCTCCGAAGCCTCGACCGCTGCAACAGGCGGCGATCTGGGTTTCGTCCGGCTCGCACAGCTTCCCAGCGAACTGGCGACCGTGGCTCGTGAAATGCAGCCCGGCCAGCTGGTTGGCCCGATCCAGATTCCAGGCGGCTATTCGATCCTCTACCTGATCGACAAGCGGCAGGTGCTCGCTGCCGATCCGCGCGATGCTATCCTTAGCCTCAAGCAGATTTCGATCAGCTTCGCCGAAGGTATTTCAGAGGCCGATGCAGCGCAGAAGGTCGAAGCCTTCACCACCGGCGTAAGGGCCATGCGCGGTTGCGGCGATGCGGAAGGCGCGGCGCAGGCAATTGGCGCAGACATCGTCACCAACGACCAGATCCGCGCACGCTCACTGCCCGAGCAGCTTCAGCAGCTCGTGCTCAATCTGCAGCTCGGCCAGACCACTCCGCCTTTCGGATCGATCGAAGACGGTGTGCGGGTGCTGATGCTTTGCGGCCGCGACGATCCGCAGGTCGAATCCGGCCCGGATTTCGACACGCTGATGGGTCAACTCGAGGATGAGCGGATCAACAAGCGCGCACAGCGTTACCTGCGCGACCTGCGTAACGACGCCTATATCGAGTACCATTGAGCGCGACGCAGCCCCTCGTAGCGCCGGTCGTCCTCTCGATCGGCGATCCGGCGGGGATCGGCCCCGAACTGATCGCAGAAGCATGGCACCGGCGCACGAGCGCGGGCCTGCCGCCGTTTATCGTGACCGGCGGTGTGGAAGTCCTGCGCGCGGCCAGCACGGCGCGCGGTCTGGACGTGCGGATCACGCCCGTATCCGCGCCGAACGAAGCGCTTGAAGCCTTTGCAGATGGACTGCCTGTCCTTGCAGGTCTCGACGCGGAATACAGGCCGGGACATCCGGATCAGTCCGGAGCCGCACTGGCACTGGGCTCTCTCGAACACGCGACCGAGATTGCCATTGCCGGGGCGGCAAGTGCACTGGTCACCGCGCCCATTGCCAAGAGCGAACTGGGCAAGATCGGATTCGACTATCCTGGGCAAACCGAGTTCCTGGCCGATGCCTGCGACATGGCGGCGCGCGATGCGGTGATGATGCTCGCCGGGCCGAGCCTGCGGACCGTGCCGCTGACGGTCCATTGCGCACTGTCCGGCGTGCCTGGACTCATCAGCCACGATCTGATCTGCCACAAGGCGCGGATCGTCTCGGCATCCTTGGCGCGCGATTTTGGCATAGAGCGCCCGCGCCTCGCCATTGCCGCGCTCAACCCGCATGCGGGCGAGGATGGCAAGTTCGGCAATGAGGAAGCGCGCATCATAGCGCCTGCCATCGCCGCTCTGCGCGAGGAAGGGATCGACGCGACCGGCCCGCATCCTGCCGATGCCCTATTCGCGCCTCATGCCCGCAGCCGCTTTGACGCGGCGCTGTGCATGTATCACGATCAGGCGCTGATCCCGCTCAAGGCGCTCGAGTTCGACCAAGGCGTAAACGTCACCCTGGGCCTGCCGATTGTCCGCACTTCGCCCGATCACGGCACGGCTTTCGACATTGCCGGCAAAGACATTGCCGATCCGGGTGCGCTGATCGCCGCGATCCGCATGGCAGGGGAATGTGCGGCACGGCGGACTGCGCAAGGGGCACATGGCTGAGCTCCCCCCCTTGCGCGAAGTGATTGCGAAGCACGGGCTCAGCGCTTCGAAGGCGCTGGGACAGAACTTCCTATTCGACGCGCAATTGCTTGACCGCATTGCGGCGATACCGGGCGACCTTGAAGGTAGGGCAGTGCTTGAGATCGGACCCGGCCCCGGCGGGTTGACCCGCGCGCTGCTGAAAGCCGGCGCTCGCGTCACCGCGATTGAGATGGATCGGCGTTGCCTGCCCGCGCTGGCCGAATTGGCAGAGACCTATCCCGGTCAGCTCAACGTGGTCGAGGGCGATGCGCTCAAGATCGACCATGCCGAGCTGATGGGCGAGCCCTTCGCCGTGATCGCCAACCTGCCCTACAATGTCGGTACCGCGCTGTTTACACGCTGGCTCGGCGGTGAGGACTGGCCGCCGCAATGGACCTCGCTGACGCTGATGTTCCAGCAGGAAGTCGCGCAGCGCATCGTCGCGAAGCCAGGCACCAGCGCATACGGGCGGCTTGCCGTTCTGGCACAGTGGCGCGGCCAAGCGAGCTTGGCGATGAAAGTGCACCGCAGCGCCTTTACGCCGCCGCCCAAGGTGATGAGCGCGGTGGTCCATGTCACGCCGTCGGAATTGCCAGAGGGTGTCTCTGCGCGCATGCTCGAACGCCTGACTGAAGCTGCCTTTGGCCAGCGCCGCAAAATGCTGCGCCAGAGCCTGAAGGGCGTTCCCGGTGCAGTCGATGCGCTTGAGACGCTCGGGATCGATCCGCAGCGCCGCGCGGAAACGCTGAGTGTCGAGGAGTATATTGATCTGGCTAGAACTCTGTCCCTCTAACGGAACAGACGGCAACCGCTGCTTTCAGCATCATAGCTATAGCCCCAGCTGCGATAGCCATTCGTATCGATATGGAACCGTCCCGCCTTGCCAGGTATGTCCAGTCTGAAATAGGCCCCGAGCCCCATCCTTTTGCCCGGTCCCAGATCGGACTGCAATGCACAAAGCCGACGAAACATCTCGCGCTTGTCTTGCTGCTCCGGCGCAATCAGGTCGAGGGCATGGAAGCCCAGATGCTTGCTGCGGCTTGCCCCGCCGATACAGCTATTGAATTGCTGCGTGCGATAAGATGAGATGACTTCCAGCTTGCCCAGCTCTGGAATCACCCAGTCGCGCAGGAGTTCAAGCGGCGGAACGATATTGTTCCATTTGCTGCGCGGCGGTAACAGAAATTGCGGTCGCTCGCATGGGCGCCTGAGGTTGGCGTCGGTGCGCAGCAATTGCCAATCGGGCACGACACCTGAGACATCCTTCTCGGCGAGAAATTGCGAGAATTCGCGAAAACCTTCGCGATTGGCCGGGTCTTCGCGCAACCATGCGGTGAAGGCTTCTTGCGAATAGGGAACCGGCCTGCCGAAAGCGGCGGCCAAGCCGCCACCTCGCTCGCGGGCATAGTACCATCCTGCCACGGCCACGGTTGCAAACAGCAGGATGAATACAAGGACTCGGCGCGTCATGCGCCCTCCCTTAGCTGGCCTTCTTCACCTGACGCCAGCTATGCAGCAGAGGCTCGGTATAGCCCGATGGCTGCGCAACACCCTTGAACACCAGATCGCAGGCAGCGCGGAAAGCCGGGCCGTCCTCATTGCCGACGAGCGGCTCATAGGCCGGATCGCCAGCGTTCTGCGCGTCGACCTTGGCTGCCATGCGGCGCATGGAATCCATCACCTGATCCTCGGTCACAACACCGTGTAGCAGCCAGTTGGCCATGTGCTGCGAACTGATACGCAGGGTCGCGCGGTCTTCCATCAGGCCCACATCGTTGATGTCCGGTACCTTGGAGCAGCCGACACCCTGATCGACCCAGCGCACGACATAGCCCAGCAGGCCCTGAGCATTATTGTCGAGCTCCTGCCGCAGCTCGTCCTCGGACCAGTTCGCGCCTTGCGCCAGCGGAATGGCGAGCAATTCGTCGAGCGGAGGAATCTCGCCCAGCCCCTTCTGGATTTCGAATACATCGGCCTGATGGTAATGCAGCGCGTGCAGCGTTGCGGCGGTAGGCGATGGTACCCAGGCGGTGTTCGCCCCGGCCTTCAGGTGCCCGATCTTCTCCACCATCATCTGGCCCATCAAATCGGGCGCGGCCCACATGCCCTTGCCGATCTGTGCCTTGCCGGAAAGGCCATGCTTGAGCCCGATGCCGACATTGCGCTTCTCGTAAGCGGTTAGCCATTTACTGGACTTCATCTCGCCCTTGCGGATCATCGGACCGGCTTGCATCGAAGTGTGGATCTCGTCGCCCGTGCGATCGAGGAAGCCGGTGTTGATGAAGACCACGCGGTCCTTCACAGCCTCTATGCAAGCGCCGAGATTGGCGCTGGTACGCCGTTCCTCATCCATCACGCCGACCTTGATCGTGTTGCGCGGCAGGCCAAGCAGGTCCTCCACCGCATCGAACAGATCGTTGGTGAAGGCACATTCCTCGGGCCCGTGCATCTTGGGCTTCACGATATAGATGCTGCCGTGGCGTGAATTGCCGTATTTGGCATGGCCTTCAACATCGAGCGCGCCGATCGCGCTGGTGAAGACTGCATCCATGATCCCTTCGGGCACTTCGCTGCCATCGGCCAGATGGATCGCAGGATTGGTCATCAAATGGCCGACGTTGCGCACGAACAGCAGGCTACGGCCCGGAACGCTGTGCTGATTGCCGTCATGATCGGTATAGATCTTGTCACCCGCCAGCTTGCGGGTGAGCGTCTTGCCACCTTTCTCGAATGTGTCTTCGAGGTCACCGCGGATCACGCCCAGCCAATTGGTATAGGCGAGCAGCTTGTCCTCGCCATCGACAGCCGCAACCGAATCCTCGCAATCGCAGATCGTGGTGAGCGCGGCTTCGCAATTGATATCGGCAATGCCCGCCTTGTCGGTCCGCCCGATCGGGCTTTCGCGGTCGAACACGACTTCGATGTGCAGGCCGTTGTTGCGGAACATCAGGCCCTTGTCGGTCTTGCCGACATACTGGCTCTCATCGGCTAGCTCGCCGTCGTGGTCGCCTTCGATATCGGTCCAGCTGCGGCCATCCGCCAGCGGCAGTGCCTGGTCGAGGAACTCGCGACCGCGTGCGATCACCGCCGCACCGCGCGCCTCGTCATAACCGCCCGGCCTTGCAGGCGGCGCATCGAGCGCGTCAGTGCCGTAGAATGCGTCATAGAGGCTGCCCCAGCGCGCGTTGGCGGCATTGAGAAGAAAGCGCGCGTTGAGCACCGGAACCACCAGCTGCGGGCCCGCCATGGTCGCGATTTCGGGGTCGACATTCTGCGTGCCGATGGTGAAATCGCCCGGTTCTGGCACGAGATAGCCAATGTCACGCAGGAAAGCCTGGTATTCGCCCTGATCGAGCGGTTTTCCACGCCGTTCGACATGCCATGCGTCGATCTTCGCCTGCAGCTCATCACGCTTCGCAAGCAGCGCGCGGTTACGCGGTGCAAACTCAGCCAGAAGCGCAGCAAAACCTTGCCAGAAAGTGCCCTGATCGCGGCCCAGCGGGGCCAGCACTTCGTTTTCAAGGAATTCGGCGAGTTTGGCGTCGATGGCGATGCCGGCACGGGTAGCGGTATGGGTCACGTATTCCTCACTGAGTTGCTCTGCCAACTGAACGGCAGGAGAAAATCGGTCTGACTTCCGGGGAGGAATGGCGCGCCATATGGCCAAAGGCCAGCGCTTTTGCAACTGGCCAGTCGTCCGATGCACACTCAACCCGTGCTATGCCGGGTTGGCGTTGCCCTACCCTACCGCTAAGGCGGTTACGAATGAAACTGGATAGCACACTAAAACGGCTGATCGAGCCGATCGATCAAGATGCGATGCTTGCGCAGGCGCAGGGCTGGAGCGCGATCAACACGGGCACAGCCAATCTGGCCGGGCTTGCCGAACAGGCGACGGCGCTGGCCGATGCCTTTGCCGCGCTGCCAGGCGAGGTGGAAATGATCGATCCCGCTCCCGTGACCGCTATCGACGCGGCTGGGCAGGAGGTCGAGCGCCAGTTCGGCCAGCATCTGGTGCTGCGGGTGCGGCCCGATGCCGAACGGCGGCTGATCCTGACCGGACATATGGACACGGTGTTTCCTGTCGACAGTGCGTTTCAGGAGCAGCGCTGGCTGGAGGAAGACGTTCTGAACGGCCCCGGCCTGGCGGATATGAAGGGCGGGATTGCAGTGTTCCTTCATGCGCTCATGGCCTTCGAGCAGAGCGAACATGCCAGGCGCATCGGCTATGACGTGCTGATCAATTCCGATGAGGAGACTGGCTCGCTCTCCTCCGCACCGTTGATCGAGCAACTGGCACGGGGCAAATATGCGGCACTGACTTATGAGCCATCCGCCCTGCCCGATGGAACGTTGGCCCATGCGCGCGGCGGCAGCGGCAATTACTCGCTCACTGTCACCGGCAAGTCCGCCCATGCAGGCCGCAATCCGCAGGATGGGCGCAATGCGATCGTCGCGGCGGCCGCGCTCACGATCGGTCTCAAGCAACTCCAGACCGAAGAGTGCCCGGTCAATCCGGCCAGGATCGATGGTGGCGCCGCGAACAATGTCGTGCCCGACAATGCTGTGCTGCGTTTCAATATCCGTCCCAAAAGCCCCGCGGCGGCAGAAAGCTTCGAGGCCGGGCTCGCGCGGCTCATCGGCGATGTGCAGCAGGCGCATGAGGTTGAGATTCACCGCCACGGCGGAATCACCCGCCCGCCCAAGCCGGTCGACCGGCGGGCGCAGAAACTGTTCGATCTGGTGCGCGATTGCGGGGCTTTGCTGGGGCAGGAGATCGGCTGGCAATCGACCGGCGGTGTGTGTGACGGCAACAATATCGCGGCAACCGGCGTGCCGGTTGTGGACACATTGGGCGTGCGGGGAGGCGCTATCCATTCCCCTGACGAGTATCTGATTGTATCGTCGCTGAAAGAACGCGCCGCATTGTCTGCGCTCGTACTGCATAATCTTGCCACGGAGGACGTATTTTGACCTTCCGCCTGCGCGCTGCACGCGCCGATGATCTTGAACCGCTTTACGAGATGGCCAAGCTGACAGGCGGCGGTTTCACCAATCTGCCGCCTGACCGGGCAGCCCTGGGTGCAAAGCTCGACCGTGCAAGCGAAGCCTTCGCCAATGAAGTCGACGAATTGTGCGACGAGCAGTTCGTGCTGGTGCTCGAAAATGCGGAAACCGGCGCTATCCGGGGCACATGCCAGTTGATGACCAAGGTGGGTCAGCAATGGCCGTTCTATTCCTACCGGCTCAACACACTGACGCAATATTCGCAGGAACTCGACCGCACCGTGCGTGCGGAAATGCTCAGCCTCGTCACCGATCTGGAGGGGTCGAGCGAAGTCGGCGGCCTGTTCCTCCACCCCAATGAGCGCGCGGGCGGGCTTGGCCTGCTGCTGGCGCGCAGCCGCTATCTCTTCATAAAGATGCACCGCGCCCGCTTTGCCGACCGGGTTCTGGCGGAGCTGCGCGGGATCATTGACGAGCGTGGCGGGTCGCCTTTCTGGGACGGTGTGGCAGGCCGTTTCTTCGGGATGAATTTCCAGGAAGCGGACTATTTCAACGCCATCAACGGCAACCAGTTCATCGCTGACCTGATGCCCAAGCATCCGGTCTATGTCGCCATGTTGGACGACGATGCGCGCAGCGTGATCGGCGTCCCCCACCCCACCGGCCGCGCAGCGATGCGAATGCTGGAATATGAAGGCTTCCGCTATGACGGCTATGTCGACATCTTCGATGGTGGCCCCACTATGGTCGCGCGCACAGACGAAGTGAAGAGCGTGAAGGAAACCGACGTGCTGCAGATTTCCGCAACGAATCTGGCCGAAGGGGAGCGCGCGATCATCGCCACCGGCAGGCTATCGGGCTTCCGCGCCTGTTACGGTGCGCGCGCTCTGGGCGAGGACGGGACCATAGCGATCGATTCGCAGAGCGCCGATGTGCTCGACGTAAAGACTGGCGATACCGTCTGGAGCGTAGCGCGGTGAGCCTTGCGGAGATCAATTTCGACGGGATCGTTGGCCCCAGCCACAATTACGCCGGGTTGAGCCTGGGCAATATCGCCAGCGCCAGTCACAAGGGTGATGTCAGCTACCCGCGCGCTGCCGCGCTACAGGGCCTCGCCAAGATGCGCGGCAATCTGGCGCGATTCGGCGCGCAGGGATTCCTTTTGCCACTCCCGCGCCCCAACCAGGGCCTGCTCGATGCGCTGGCGGTGGACGAAGGCGCGGATCGCGGATTGCTCGCCGCCGCATGGTCGGCCTCCAGTATGTGGACGGCGAATGCCGCGACCGTCAGCCCCGCGCCCGATTGCGCGGACGGCAGATGCCATCTCACACCGGCAAATCTCGTGACCATGGTTCACCGGGCGCAGGAATGGCCTGACACAAAAAAACAGCTCGCACTCGCCTTTGCCGATACTGAGCATTTCGCGGTGCATGATGCCGTCCCGTCCAGCTTCGGCGACGAAGGTGCGGCCAATCACATGCGACTATGCGCGAGCCATGGCGAAGCGGGCGTCGAGGTCTTTGTCTATGGCAGGCCCGGTGGTGCTTTTCCTGCGCGACAACACGAACAGGCGAGTCGCGCCGTGGCACGCCTGCACGGGCTTGACCCGGACCGATGCGTATTCATCGAACAAAACCCTGTCGCGATCGAAGCGGGCGCGTTTCACAATGACGTGGTGGCGGTCGCCAACGAAGGCGTGATCTTCGCGCATGAACTCGCCTTTGCAGACCGGATTGGTGCATATGAGGCGATGCGACGCGCCTTCCCCGCGCTGCAGGTGGTGGAAGTGCCCGACAGTGCGGTGAGCCTCTCCGAAGCGATCAAGACCTACCTTTTCAACGCGCAACTCGTCACGCGCCCTGAAGGGGGCATGGCGCTGGTGGTTCCCGATGATTGCCGCGACAGCCAGCCAGTGTGGAACTGGCTGGAATCGATGCTCGCAGGAAATGGCCCGATCCGCGAAGTCGTGCCAGTCGATGTCCGTCAGTCCATGGCCAATGGCGGCGGGCCAGCCTGCTTGCGCCTACGCGTGGTGGCCGATCCGGCGACTGTCGACCCGCGCTTCCTGCTCAGCGAGGCCAGGGCGGAAGGGATCGAGTCGGTGATTTCGGCGCATTGGCCCGAACAGATCGATCCGGCGGATCTGGGCAGCACTTCGCTCGCCGAAAGTGTCAGATTG
This sequence comes from Altererythrobacter sp., assembly GCF_050299635.1. Lineage (NCBI taxonomy): Bacteria > Pseudomonadati > Pseudomonadota > Alphaproteobacteria > Sphingomonadales > Erythrobacteraceae > Altererythrobacter > Altererythrobacter sp. The sequence continues at coordinate 114,404 of NZ_JBNKWF010000007.1, read as the reverse complement.
GCACGCAGTGCGCTTCTGGAGGCACTCGACCTCACAGAATTGGGTTAACGCGCTGGACACCAAAACCGCGTTCCTTACAATTGACGTTTCATTAACCGTGGTTTTTCCTGGCAAGGTTCATTCGGTACCCGAACCGCCCGGCAAGACCGCAACGATGGAGCGGAAATGCTGCGCAAGATTGGCAGGCTGTTCGTGATCAAGACGCGCTGGGAGGCGTATCTGATCATCTACGCCCTCGCCCTTGGCGCGATGACGCGCGGCGCACATTACACGATCGCTTATCCCGGCTGGGGCGGTTACCTGCTTTGGGCAGCAACGGCGGGTGCCGTGTTCCTAGGTGGCGCCAAGATTCTCGACGCGATCCGCTACGAGCAGGAAGCCAAAGCGCGCGAGGCTGAGACAAACGAGGGCTAGCGATGACCGTTCCGACGCGCCGAAAGATATTCGACGTAGTTGGCGAATCTTTTCAAACTGACGCTGGCCTGCCGCGCCAATCGGTCCTGCTTGCAGCGGAACCCGGTGATCCCATTCGCTTGGAACGAGAACCAAGCAATCCACATGACGCAAATGCAATCGCGGTCTTTCTTGGAAAGCATGACATCGGGCATATTGGAAGAGTCGACGCAAAGATGCTGGCCCCAATCCTGGATCGCGGAACCCAATATCGAGCACAAGTTCATCGTATCAAAGGATGCGTTCCAAGCGCACCATCATCGGGTGCGGTCATCGCCATAGCATGGGAAAATCAGGAATTGCCGGCACCAATTCCTAGAGACGATGAGCAAGTGCAATATCGGGAAGAGAAAGTCAGTACGCTCAAGAAATCGTCAACTGGATGCTTTGGCCTAGTTCTGGCAATGCTCATCATTCCACCAATGGTAGGCGTTGTCGTAAACATCTTGTGAGCAGGAATGGGGTGGAGGGATTCTGTTGCTACGTTCCCCAAGTCTCCGTTTCGGGGACGAAAACCGTTTCGCCTTGGCAAGGTCGGTTTAACCAAGCTGGCGAAGGTGGGGCGGTTCTGTTGCTAGGCCCGCCCCGGGCCCCCGGAATCCGCTTCTGTTGCCCCGTGGGTCCAACGGCGCTTTAGCTTTGTAAATTCAGGCCGCTAGGCCGTCACATTACGCAGCAAGAGCGAGTGCTTCATTGTCATTGGCACTTGTGTGTTTTGAACAGTTTTACGGGGTACTCAGCCCGGGCGAAAACACAGTCTTTCAACACACGTCGATCCTGGTTCGGCCCCGTCAGAAACCCCGTGAAATCCGGAGGTTATGGTGGAGCCGCCGGGTACTGCCCCCGGGTCCGTTGTGTCTATTACACAGCGCAGTTTATCGCCATATCCGGTCGAAACCGGCAGGCCCTATATAGGCGATCCAACCTTAATGGGAAGTAGATGGGTGTTTGATTGCTGACACGCTGTGATCGGCGGCGCTTCCGCCGCAAGGGCGACCGCCCGTCCACAGCGACGCGATCATTGAGCACATAAGCAGGATTTCGCAGATCCGGATGGGCCCGCGAAACACAAGGACTCTGGATTCCTGCCTTCGCAGGAATGACGAGGTAAACCTACTTCTTCAGCGCGTCCCTGATCTCGGTCAGCAGATCGATCTCACTCGGGCCGGCAGGCGCCGCTTCCTCTTCCTTCTTTTCGAACTGCGCCGTTACCTTGTTGGCATAGCGCACCAGCATGAAAATGATGAAAGCGAGGATCAGGAAGTTGATCGCGGTCGAGACGAAGCTGCCCCAGGCCAGAACATTCGCCCCCGCCTCTCGCGCTGCTTCCAGCGAAGCGCCATCGGCCACTTCGCCGCTGAGCACGATGTACTTGCCGGAGAAGTCGACATCGCCAAAGATCATGCCAACGATCGGCATGATAAGATCGTCTGTCATCGAGCTGACGATCGTCGCGAAGGCGCCGCCGATAATGACCGCGACGGCCAGATCCATCACATTGCCCTTTGCGATGAAATCCTTGAATTCCGAAAGCATGTTCTTCGTCCCCAAATATCTCCGAACCGCGGGCAATCTTGCACCATCTCAATGCCTTGTCAAAGCGAAGCCAAACTCGGCAACTGCTTGAATATCCTTAGGGGTGTGCTATCTAGATAACACAGATTTGGCGGGCGCCCCCTGCCCGCCCAAGGGGAGTTATTCGATGAAATTCGCTGACCTTCGCCGCTTCGTGCTCGTTGCGGCCGCATCGCTCGGCCTCGCAGCCTGCGGGATCAATTCGGTGCCAACCGCAGAAGAAAATGCAAAGGCCAAATGGGCTGACGTTCAGGCGCAATTCCAGCGCCGGGCCAATCTGATTCCCAACCTGGCGGAAGTCGCCAAGGGCGCCGGTGAGAACGAAGGCAATATCCTGCGCGACGTGACTGAAGCGCGGGCCAAGGCAACGAGCATCAATGTTGACGCCAGCGACCTTGGCGATGCCGAGAAGATGGCCGAATTCCAGGCCGCTCAATCGCAGGTCGGTGCCGGGATCGGCCGCCTGCTGGCAAGCTTTGAAGCCTATCCGCAGATCCAGTCGACCCAGGCCTATCTCACGCTGCAAAGCCAGCTCGAAGGCACTGAAAACCGCATCGCGGTGGCGATCCGCGACTATAACGAAGCGGTACGCCAGTATAACACCACGATCCGCACCTTCCCCGATACGATCGGCGCAAACATAATCTACGGCGCGGAGCCGCTGGTACCATATGAGGCTACGACCGAGGGCGCCGAAGTCGCCCCGACTCTCGACATGACAACGAACTGAGCGGCGTGCTGCGGGCTGCCCTTGCTGCTGCGTTTCTCTTGCTCGCGGGATGCGGCGCAGAAGCGGGGCAAGCCGAGCAGGAACCGGCGCTGGAACTGACGGGGCGTGTCGTCGATGCGGCAGATGTCTTCACACCAGAGTTTGAAACGAGGCTGACGAAGATACTGGAGCAATTAGAGGAAGATACGCTTGTGCAACTGGTGGTAGCGACGACACCGAGTCTCGAAGGCTACGATATTGCGGACTATTCGATCAGTTTGGCGCGCGCCTGGGGCTTGGGTGATGCGAAACGCGATGACGGCTTGATGGTCCTTGTTGCTCCGAATGAACGGAAGGTCCGCATCGAGGTTGGCCATGGCCTTGAGGACAAGGTCAAGGATGAGGAAGCTGCACAAATCATCAGAGAACAGATGATTCCCCAGTTCCGCAAGGGCAACTATGAATCAGGAGTCAACGCAGGCGTGACCAGCCTCATTACCGAAGTAACACCAGTGGAAATGAAAGAAGCAGCGTGAATCGATTCACTATCCTCTTCTTGGCGATATGGGCGCTACTCGCGTCCCCTCTGGCCGCGCAGGAGTTTCCCGAACTGACCGGGCGCGTGGTCGATGCGGCGAATATCATTCCCGCCGATGTCGAGGCGCAGCTGACGGCCAAGCTCGAAGCGCTCGAGACCCAGTCGCAGCGCCAATTGGTTGTCGCCACGGTGCCGGACCTGCAAGGCTATGACATTTCCGAATACGGCTACCAGCTTGGGCGCGCGTGGGAGCTGGGCGATGCCGAGCGCGATGACGGCGCACTCCTGCTCGTCGCACCGAACGAACGCCGCGTGCGGATCGAAATCGGCTATGGCCTCGAGGGCATCATGACCGATGCCTTGTCATCGCTCATCATCCAGAACACCATCATTCCGCGCTTCAAGGCCGGCGATTTTCCAGGTGGAATCGTTGCAGGGACCGATGCGATCGTGCAGCAGTTGCAATTGCCAGAGGACCAGGCACGGCAGGTTGCGCAGCAGGCTGTCGAGCGACGCGAGAGCGACAGTGGAACACCGGTCGGAGCGCTAATCTGGTTCGCGTTCATTTTCTTCTTCTTCATCCTGCCGATGCTGCGAAACCGAAGGCGCAGGCGGCGTTACGGCCTGGGTGACACGGTGACCGACATCGTTCTGTGGGAAGTTGGCAAAGGTATCGCGCGCGGTGCCAGCGGCCACGGCGGAGGCTGGGGTGGCGGCGGCTTTGGCGGCGGTGGAGGATTCTCCGGCGGTGGCGGCAGTTTCGGGGGCGGTGGCGCCTCGGGGGGGTGGTAGATGGCTAGCTATCTCAGCGAAGAGCAGCACAGGATCGTCTCCAACGCAGTTGCAGAGGCGGAACAGCACACGTCGGGCGAGATCGTGACCGTGCTGGCCGACCGGTCGGACGGTTATACCGACATAGTATTGCTATGGGCAGCAATCGCGGCCTTCACGGCAATGACCATCTTCGCGATGTTTCCCGCACTGTTTCTGGAGAAGATCGACTGGTTGACGGGTGGCTGGGGCCATGACTGGACACAGGGCGAAGTGCTTTCGCTCCTGATCGGCTTCGGACTGCTGAAGTTCTTTGGCGTGTGGCTGTTCCTTCTTTGGGATCCACTCAAGTTCCTGCTTGTGCCGGGGCCGATAAAGCAGGCACGTGTTCGGGCGCAGGCAATCAAGCATTTCAAGGTCGGGGCCGAACGGCGCACGCATGGCCGCACGGGAGTGCTGCTCTATCTCTCGATGCGCGAGCACCGCGCCGAGATCGTGGCCGACGAGCCGATTGCTGAGAAAGTGCCTGCCGAAGTCTGGGGCGAAGCGATGGCCGACATGCTGGCCGAGATCAGACAGGGGCAATTGGCAGCGGGCATGGCCGCGGGCGTGCGCGATGTCGGCAAGGTACTGTCCGAACACTTCCCGCGTGCCGAGGACGACCAGAACGAGCTTCCCGACCGGTTGATCGAAGTCTAACGCCGCTTCGCATGATCGACCCCGACGCAAGCAAGCCTGAAGAAATCGTCTGGCAAGGAAAGTTCGTCACCGCCAAGCGGCGGGGACGGTGGGAATATGTCGGGCGCGCTCGCAACATCCGTGCCGCGGTTATCCTGGCGCTCGAGCACGGGCACGTCTTGCTGGTCGAGCAATATCGCGTGCCGCTGGGGTGCAATTGTCTGGAGCTTCCCGCAGGCCTGATCGGGGATCATGATGACGGCGAACAGGACGATCCTCTCGCCGCCGCAGGCCGCGAACTTGAGGAAGAAACCGGCTATCGCGCAGGCAAGCTCACGGATCGCGGAAATTTTTTCTCCTCCCCCGGAATGGTGAGCGAAAGCTTTACGCTAGTGCAAGCTGGCAATTTGGAGAAAGTCGGCCCCGGCGGCGGCGTCGATGGCGAAAACATCACCGTTCACAGGGTTGCCATAGGCGACCTGGACACGTTTATTGATGCCAAGCGAGCCGAAGGCTGCGGCATCGATGTGCGATTGCTGTTGCTGCTCGGTGGAAAGATACTCGAGGGAGAATAGCAATGGCAGGACGCGTCGCAGGCAAAATGGCGCTGGTAACTGGCGCGGCACAGGGCCTTGGCGCGGCGCATTCGCGCAGGCTGGCCGAGGAAGGTGCGCGGGTTCTGTGCACCGATATCAACGGCGAAGGTGCGCAAGCGACGGCTGCTGCAATCAACGCCGATCTGGGAGCTGGAACCGCCTTCGCAATCCAGCACGACGTGACCGATCCTACAGCCTGGGAAGCGGCGGTTGACGCGGCGCGCGAAAACCTCGGCGGGCTTAATGTGCTGGTCAACAATGCCGGGATCGGCGTTGGCGGCAATATCGAATCCTGCGATTTCGAGGATTGGAAGCGCTGTTACTCGGTCAATGTCGATTCGATCTTCCATGGCTGCCAGAAGGCACTGCCGCTGATGCGCGAACATGCGCCGGGATCGATCGTCAATATCAGCTCGATCGCCGGCCTGATCGCTAGCGATACCATGCCGGCCTACAATTCGTCGAAAGCGGCGGTGTGGATGCTGACCAAATCGATCGCGCTGCATTGCGCCAAGAAGAACATGAATATCCGCTGCAACTCGGTCCATCCGACCTTTGTCGACACGCCGATTCTGGATGGCACGGCCAAAAACCATGCGATCGACAAGGATGTGTTGATGGAGAAACTGGCGCGGCAGATCCCGCTCAAATTCGTTGGTGAGCCCAACGATATCGCCAATGCCGTGCTCTATCTGGCAAGCGATGAAAGCCGTTTCATGACCGGAGCTGAATTGAAGCTCGACGGCGGCATTTCGGCGATGTGAGGAAGTTTAGGAGGGCGGGTTGACCCCGCCCGGTTCCCGGTGGCCGCGCAGCGCGCCGAAGAACCGGATTCCACTTCTTTGTGCTGCGCGTGCCTAGTCCGCGATCAGCGCGATCGCGAGATAGATCAGGATGAAGGATCCGAAGCCGATCAACGTGCCGGCAACGAAGCCGATGCGGACGATCATCGGGTCAATCCCGAAATAGTCGGCCAGCCCGGCGCATACGCCGAAGACCTTGCCATTATGCTTGTCGAGATGGAAACCCTTGCTTGGCGGGCCGCCATTGTTGTTGCGTGTCACGTCGTTCATGCGATGACTCCGATGCCCGGTGTGGCGGGAATGATCGCGGTGGCCATGAAGACCGCCGAGATGGCGATGGCGGAAATGGCAGCTACGAAGCGGTTGCCAGTGTCCGAAAAGATAAACATCGATCAGGTCCTATTCTATCGGTGAAAGGTGGGTTCAGGCAAACAGCGTCGGGCTGGCCGGAACGATCGCCGTGGCCATGAATACGGCCGAAAGGGCGAGAGCGAATGCGGCAGCGAAAAGGCGGTTGCCGGTGTCGGAATTACCAAACATCTCTTGTTTCTCCTTGTTTCAGTTGTCGGTGGGCCATTCCCACCTGATGCCTGATCAATTGCAGAAGCCGTGCCAAAACCGAAAAATGGCGGAATTCTGCGGTTTTCTTCACTGCGCAAGATGAACCGTCCGTTCATCAATCCGAAAGGTTGGGATTTTTCACCAAAAATCAGGATCGGGGATTCAAGGGCGGAATTGCATGGTCAAATCCATGTGTTTTGGTAGGCCGTAATCATGGCGCTCGACCGCATTTCCCTCAGTCACTTTCGCAACCATCGCGAAACGGAACTAGGCGAAACGCGGCATCTCAACCTGCTTTTCGGGGAGAACGGGGCGGGCAAGACAAATGTACTGGAAGCGATTTCGCTGCTGGCCCCCGGGCGCGGTTTGCGTCGGGCAGCACTCGATGAAATGTCCGGGCCGCATGGCGATGGCGGTTTCGCGATCGGCGCGAGCCTGAAAGAACAGGGCCATGAAAGCGCACGCATCGGCACCTATGTCGAGCCCGACCGGACGGGGCGACGCCATGTAAGGATCAATGGCGCGGAAGCGAACGCGGGAAGCCTTGGCGAATGGCTTGCGATGGGTTGGCTGACCCCGGCGATGGACCGGCTATTCATGGACAGCGCAGGCGCGCGTCGCAGGCATGTCGACCGCATGGCACTGGCGCTCGATCCTGGACATGCCCGCAATGTCTCGCGCTATGAAACCGCCATGCGCGAACGCAACAAGCTGCTCGAGACCGGTGGCGACACCACCTGGCTCGATGCGATCGAAGCGCAGCTGTCCGAGCATGGGGAGCGCGTGGCTGCTGGCCGCAAGGCGCTCATTGCTGCGCTCACCGACGAGCTCACTGCCTTGCCCGACCAACCCTTCGCTCGCCCCCTACTCACCTATCGTCCCGGCGGCCCGACCGAGTTCGAAGCGCTGCGTGAGGATTTCCGCCGGCAGCGCGCGCGCGACCGGGCTGCCGGACGTGCGCTGACAGGCCCGCATCGTGACGAGCTGGAAGTTGTCATGGCGGGATCGGGACAGGCGGCTGCTCTCTGTTCGACCGGCGAACAGAAAGCCATGCTGATCGCAATGACGCTGGCTCACGCGGTACTCGCGGCCGAGGGACGGCCGGGCGTATTGCTGCTCGACGAAGTGGCGGCCCATCTCGATCCGGTGCGGCGTACTGCTCTGTTCCAACGCCTCAGGCAGGGCCGCGCGCAAGTCTGGCTGACAGGCACCGAAAGTGCGCCGTTCGAGGATATCATTGAGGAAGCAGCCGTTTGGCGCGTCAGCAATGGAACGGTCGAGCGGCTTTAGGGGCCCGGCCCTAGCGGGATGCGCCTACTCCAGCGCCTCTTCGACATCCTCCACCGTAGCCCCCACCAGCGTCTCGATTCCGATCTCGGTGGGATGGATGCGATCCTGCTGGATCAGCTCCGGCTTGTCATAGATCGATTCCTGGAAGAACGGCACCAGCGCCGCGCCATGCTTGGCAGCGAGATCGGGATAGATTGCGTCGAACGCCGCCTGAAATTCGGGGCCGTAATTGGGCGGCGCGCGCATGCCCATTAACAGTGCGGGTATCTTGCGCTTTCCCAATTCCTGCAGGATCGCGTCGAGGTTTGCGCGCGTCTGGTCGGGCGATAGCCCGCGCAACAGATCGTTTCCGCCCAGCTCGACGATAACCAGATCCGGCGTCTCTTCCTGCGCATCGAGCGTGAAAGTGAAGCGCTGCAGCCCCGCGGCCGTCGTATCGCCCGAAACACCGGCATTGGCGACCTGGGCATTGATCCCGCGCGCTCTCAGCGCATTCTGCAGCTTGGCTGGATAGCTGTTCTCGGCCCCCACGCCATAGCCGGCGAAGAGGCTGTCCCCGAAGGCGAGGATGCGCTGCTGCGGCCCCATGACGGGCACGGTCGCCTGGCCTTCTGCATCGATCCCCAGATCCTTTTCCGATTGCGGCTCGGCGGGGGCAGTCCCACCGCAAGCCGCGAGCATGAAACATAGGATCAGGCCGAGAGCTTTCGACCAGTTGCTGTTCACCATCTGCAAGTCTCCTTGTGCACCGCCCATGCCTATGCCAACGAGCATTCGTGACAAGCCCCTCTCTCGCAATTTCCGCCCGCAAGCTCACCCTCACGCTCGGCAGCGATGCCGCTCCAGTTGAAATCCTGCGCGGGATCGACCTCGATATCGCTCACGGCGAAGTGGTTGCGCTGCTTGGCCCGTCCGGGTCGGGCAAGAGCTCGCTCATGGCAGTGTTGTCCGGCCTGGAACGCGCCAGCTCGGGCACGCTCAGCGTTGCAGGGCAGGATTTTGCCGCGATGGACGAGGATGCACTGGCGCAGGCGCGTCGCGGCAGCATTGGCATCGTGTTGCAGGCTTTTCACTTGTTGCCGACCATGACCGCCGCCGAAAACGTCGCGACGCCAATGGAGCTGGCAGGCGAAAGCGGTGCGAGTGCGCGGGCAGCGGCTGAACTTGAAGCTGTGGGGCTCGGCCACCGGCTCGACCACTATCCGACCCAGCTTTCGGGCGGCGAGCAGCAGCGCGTGGCCATCGCCCGGGCCATAGCGCCGCGCCCATCGCTGATCTTCGCCGATGAGCCGACAGGCAATCTCGACGCGGCAACCGGCCACGAAATCATCGACCTGCTGTTCGCAAGGCGGCAGGAGGCTGGTGCAACGCTGCTCATCATCACGCATGATCCGGAGCTCGCCACACGTTGCCAGCGCGTCATTACCATGGCGGACGGTTTGATCGTTTCGGATACAGCCAAACTGCCTCGGTCCGGAGAGGATTGAGTGAACTGGCGCACCGCATGGACAATAGCCAGGCGTGATCTCAACACGCGGTTCCGGGGCTTGCGGCTGCTGCTGGTGTGCATCTTTCTGGGAACGGCCGCGCTTGCAGCCATCGGGACATTAAGCTCCGCAATCGAGCGCGAACTTGCGACACGCGGGCAGGAACTGCTCGGCGGCGATCTTGAAGTGGAGGTCTGGCAGCGCGACCTTTCCCCCGAAGAGAAAGCGGCGCTCGCCAGCTATGGCGCGATTTCCGGTGGCACCCGGCTGCAAGCCATGGCCAATACAGGAGAGGTCGCTGCACCGGTCGAGTTGAAGGCGGTCGACAGCCAATGGCCGCTTTACGGCACACTCACGCTTACCGACGGGCGCGAAGCCGCTGCCCCGATCGGAAATAGCGCCTGGCTGGCGCAGGGTGCAATCGACCGGCTCGACATCAAGCCCGGCGACCGCTTCCGTATCGGTACCGTCGAACTGGTGGCGGCAGGTGTGATCGACAATGAACCGGACCGGCTTTCGGAAGGATTCCAACTCGGTCCAACGGTGATCGTGGCTGAAGACGTACCGCAGCGCGCCGGGCTGCTTGCGCCCGGGTCGATGTACCAGAGCAAGTATCGCTTGGCCCTGGCAGGCAATCGCGATCCAGCCTCAGTGCAGCAGGAGTTGAACGAGGAGTTTCCCGATTCGGGCTTCACCTTCCGCACGCGTGACCGTGCTTCGCCGGGGGCCGACCGTTTTGTGAACCAGATGAGCGATTTCCTTACGCTGGTCGGGCTCGCCGCGCTGGTAATCGCAGGAATAGGAATTGGTGGCGGGGTATCGTCCTATCTCGAGGCCAGGCGAAGCAGCATCGCCACCCTCAAGGTACTGGGGGCGACGAGCAGCGACATCGGCAAGATCTACGCGATGCAGATCGCCGCGGCCGCTGTGATGGGCAGCCTGGCAGGGATCGCAACCGGAGTGCTGGTCACGCCGATCCTGGGCGCTGCGCTCAAGGGACTTCTCCCTGTCGAAGCGGGACTGGTGATCGAGCCCGCACCGCTCCTGCTGGCCGGCGCCTATGGTCTGCTGGTCGCGTTCGCATTTGCCGCGACTCCGCTCCTCCGCGCACGCAGTTTCCCCGCAATGGCGCTGATGCGGGCTCGCGTCGCGCCGCTCGCACGCGACATGCGGGCGCTTGCCTGGACTGGCGCAGGGATAGCGGCGATCTGTGTGCTAGCGCTTGTCACTACCGATCAACCCATGCTTTCGGCAGGCTTCCTGGGTGGGGCCGCCGCTGCGCTGCTTCTTCTCGCCGCAATCGGTTTCGGCATCCGCGCCGCCGCCCAGCGTATGCCGCGCTCCTCCAGCCCACTGGTCAGAGGCGCGCTCGCCAATCTTCACCGGCCCGGTGCACCCACAGGGGCGCTGGTGACAGCGCTGGGATTCGGCCTTGCGAGCTTCGTCCTTCTGGCAGGCGTGCAGAGCGCGATTGACGGCAATATTCAGAAACGCGTTCCGCAGCAGGCACCCGACTATTTCGTGCTCGATGTCCCGCGCGACCGTGCGGAAGCATTCGAAGCGTTGGTGCGCGAGAAATCGCCCGATGCCGAAATTCGCACTGTGCCCGCATTGCGCGGCGCGGTGCTGGCGTTCGGCCCGCGCGCCGACATGACACGGGTCGCAGACCTTGAGAGCATTCCCGAAGGCGGATGGGCGCTGCGAGGCGAGCGCGGACTGACCTATGCCGACGCGGTTCCGCCCGGCAATGTCGTAACCGAGGGCGATTGGTGGCCGAAGGACTATGCGGGCGAACCCTTGGTATCCCTTGACGAAAATTTCGCCAACGCAGTGGGTCTCAAGTCGGGCGATTATATCACCATAGGGCTTCTCGGCGTGGAGCGCAGCGCTAGAGTAGCAAACCTGCGACGGATCGACTGGGAAAGCCTGGGCTTCAACTATGTGCTGGTCTTCTCGCCCAATGCACTGGAAGATGCGCCGCACAATCTCGCTGCGACGATCGAGTTGTCCGGCGATACGGCCAGCGGCGACCTGCTGCGCGATCTGGTGCGTCAGTTTCCGTCCAGTTCGGTGATCGAGGTCGGGCAGGTCCTGAACGAAGCCCGCACCATCCTCGAACAGGTCGGATTGGCGACGCTGGCAGCTGCTTCGGTGGCGGTGCTGGCCGGGCTTGCCGTCCTGCTCGGCGCGATAGCCGCAGCGCGTGCTTCACGCACCTATGACACTGTGATCCTGCGCGTGCTGGGGGCCAGCCGCCGCCAGATTTTGCTGATGCAATTGGCGGAATATGGCTTACTCGCCCTTCTGCTGGCGCTGGTTGCGCTTGGACTGGGTTCCGCTGTTGCCTGGTATGTCGTGACGCAATTGTTCGAGTTTGACTGGCTGCCCGATTGGGGCGAGGTGTTCGCTGTACTCGGCATGGGCCTTGCACTGGTGGTCGCCTTCGCGCTGGCCGGATCGCTGCCGCTGCTCCGCGCCAAGCCCGCGCAGGCTCTCCGCGAGCTCTAGTCGCGCTCAGCGCTCACGATATCGACGTCAGTCAGGCCATCGAAACCGGGGCGGACATAGACTGCCAGGTTCTTGCCGCCCTTCCGCCCCCGGATGGCGCGCTCCGGCCCGCTTCCGGCGAGATATTCCGGATCGAACCCCGCCCTCACCGCCAGCGTAAAATTGAACTGCATCACGTCTTCGATGGCTAGCGGCGTGCGGTACGTCACGATACGTAGCTTGCACCCTGCCCGATCGCTCCCCGCAGCATCGACCACGGCACCGCGCGGCACGATCTCGGCATAGTCTTGCAGACGTGCCGCCCAGATCGTGCTGTGCTCGAGCCCTTGGGCGCAGGCTTCGGCAACTCCGGCCATGCGCGCGCGTTCCTCGGCGCTCAAATCTTCGGTGTAGCTGGCGATCTCGGGCTCGCTGATCGAAGCAGGAAGCTCGGCGATTTCGCCTCCGTCGAGCAGGGCCATTCGCGTTTCGTCGCGTGTGAGAGCGGTAATCTCAGGCCCATTTTCGATTCGCGGCAGTGAATGATCGTAGCCGATCGTCAGCGCAGCATTGCCTTCGTTCTGGAAAGCCAGATCGGGATCGGTCATCAAGCGGTCGTTGAGCGCCTGCTGCACCAGGGGGTCCATCTCAGGACCACTTGCCACCGGATCGCCTCCGCCCGAACAGGCACTCAAAGCGCAAGCTCCTGCGAGCGTCCAGATTGTCGATCGGATGGGGCTCATGACGATTGGTTGTTCGGCTCTCTGAGTGCGGACGCGTGTCCGCCATTAGCGTATCCCCTAACGCAACAGGGTTAATTTTCCTCCGAACACGCTCACACTCGATGAAGAAAGCGCCCCCAAGCCAATAGGCAAAGAGGCGCTTTCCGCGGCCTGGTGGAAGCCGCGCCGGAGCCGGTGGTGGAACCGACCCAAGTCTATGTTTTCTAAATTCTAATCAACGACAACGCGAATTGCTTCGATCGATCGAACGTCCCAGAATCGCACCGCCCGCCGCGCCGAGAATTGCGCCCAGTGTGCGATCGCCGCCGCGCCCGGCCAACTCATGTCCGGCCAGCGCACCAACCCCGGCACCAATCAGCAGCCCGGTATCGCCATCCCTGCGGCGGCAGTAATAGCGCCCGTCCCGCCCGCGCCAGATACGCGTGTCACGATAGACTGGCTCGCCATAGGAGCGGTAATAACGCGCATCGCGGCCATAATAGCTGTCCCGATAATGGCGGTGGTGCTTGCGGTAATGCTTGCGCTTGTATTTGCGCTTGTGCTGGAAACTCATGTCGCCAAGGACTTGCGTCGAATATCCATGCTGGATTTCAACCCCGTGCGGAGCAACCTCCGCTGCAGACGCAGGTGCGGCAATCGCTAGCGCAAGCCCTGCGCTGGTGGTGAATGCGACATGTTTTGCAATTGTGCGAATCATCGGTCTTCCCTCACATCGTCCAGCGGCCACCAACCGCTCGTCTTCATTCGATGTGTTCATGTATAAGGACAGCAACCTGAACGGATCGCAACGCACCATGCAGGTTCTGAAAGATGCGACGAAAGGAGGCCTGGCGTCGGATAAGCCGAATTGAATCCAGCGCTTGCCGGCCATTGCAGCCACGCCTAGGGGCCGGATCATGAACGACCAACCCGCCGCAGAATCCGCTCAGCCTTCGGGCTTGCCCGCAGCGCTCGGGGCCTATCTGACCTGGGGAATTCTTCCGCTCTATCTGATTCTGGTGAAGGCCGTCCCGCCGATTGAGTTCGTTGCCTGGCGCATTATCTGGACTTTGCCTATCTGCCTGGTGATCGTGCAATTTCGCCGCCAGTTCCCCGATCTTCGCGCGGCTTTTGCCAATCGGCGTGTGACGCTGGTGCTCATCGCGAGTGCCAGCCTGATCGGGATCAACTGGTGCGTCTATATCTGGGCGATCCAAAACGGAAATGTCTACGCAGCGAGCCTTGGCTATTACATCAACCCGCTGGTCAATGTTCTGCTCGGGACGCTGCTGCTTAAGGAAAAGCTCTCGCGGCTCCAGTGGCTGGCCGTCGGGGTGGCGAGCGTCGGCGTCGCTGCACTGGCCGCAGGTGCGCTGACCACGCTCTGGATCAGCCTGACACTGGCCTTGAGTTTCGGCTCTTATGGCCTGCTGCGCAAGCAGGTGGCGGTGGGTTCGCTGCCGGGCCTGACGATCGAAAGCGCAGTGCTGCTGATACCTGCAGCGGCGATAGCCGCATGGTATGCCATGAGCCCTGCCGGATCGTCGTTCACCGTTTCGATCGAGCTCAGCCTGGCGATCATTCTCGGTGGATTCTTCACCGCGATACCTCTGCTACTCTTCGCCATTGCGGCAAGACGAATGAACTATTCGACGCTGGGCTTCGTGCAGTTCCTCGCACCGTCGATCGTTTTCGTGCTGGGGCTGACCGTCTTCGAAGAGCCGCTGTTGCCAGCTCAAGCGATCAGTTTCGCGTTTATCTGGTGCGCGATCGCACTGTTTGTATGGGACATGCTGAGAGGCCGCTCGAGAGCGAAAGCGACGCCGGCAGGATGATATCGCAGTCTTAGGGTTCGAGCGTCCAGCCCAGCGTCTCTCCGGCATGAAAGGGCACGATCTCGCCGCTGGCGTTGGGTAACGGTGAGATGTCGGGAACCACGCAAGGCACCTTGCTCAGCGTGACGGTGCCTTCATTGACCGGCAGGCCGTAGAAGGCCGGCCCGTTGAGCGAAGCAAAAGCTTCAAAGCAATCGAGCGCACCTTCTTCGTCGAACACCGCGACATAGCTCTCCAGGGCATAGGGCGCGTTGAAGATCCCGGCACAACCGCAGGCGGATTCTTTCGCTTCGCGCGTGTGCGGCGCGCTGTCGGTTCCGAGAAAGAACTTCTCCGAGCCAGAGGTCGCCGCCTTGCGCAGTGCCAGCCGGTGCTGTTCGCGCTTGGCAACCGGCAGGCAATAGGCATGTGGACGAATGCCGCCGACCAGCATGGCGTTGCGGTTGATATGCAGGTGCTGCGGCGTGACCGTGGCCGCCACGTTTGCCCCGCTTGCCAGCACGAAATCGACTGCATCGCTGGTGGTGATGTGTTCGAACACGATCTTGAGTTCCGGAAAGTCATCCGCCACCCGTGACAGGTGCCGCTCGATGAACTCAGCCTCGCGGTCGAACACATCGATGTCAGGTTCGGTCACTTCACCGTGGACGCACAGCACGATCCCATCGCGCTGCATCCGCTCCAATACGGGATAGATCTTCGCCAGATCGGTTACGCCATGTGCCGAATTCGTCGTCGCGTTGGCCGGATAGAGCTTGGCCGCGGTGAATACGCCCTGCGCCGCGCCCCAGGCCAGGTCTTCGGGGTCGGTGCCATCGGTCAGATAGCAGGTCATGAGCGGAGTGAAGTGCATCCCGTCCGGCACCGCTGCCACGATCCGCTCGCGATAGGCCAAGGCCATCGCGGTATCGGTCACAGGAGGCACGAGATTGGGCATGACGATCGCCCGCGCGAACTGCCTTGCCGTATACCCGACCACGTCGCGGAGCATCGCTCCATCGCGCAAATGCACATGCCAATCGTCGGGGCGGCGGATCGTCAGGCTCTCTGTCATCACGCGGTGCTGTAGAAGCGCGCGCGCGATCTTTCCAGTCGCGTTTGCCCAACCGCCGATTCACCAGAGCAGCGGTTTGAGGCTTGACCAGCCGTCCTCAGACGCCACCTTGCACCCATGACCGCAACACGCCTTTTCGCCCGCACGATTGTCCGCCTCTCGCCGGAAAGCGAGGATGAGGACGTGACAGGCTTTCTCCAGGGTCTCGTAACCAACGATGTGGCAGGCACGCTGCCCGTCTATGCCGCGCTGCTCACACCGCAAGGCAAGACTCTGTTCGACTTCATCGTCTGGCCCGCGGGTAATGGCGAGATGCTGGTCGATTGCGAGGCCGCGCTGGCTGACGATCTGGTCAAGCGCCTCTCGCTCTATCGCCTGCGCCGGAAGATCGCGATTGCGCGGGACGATTCGCTGGCAGTCCATTGGGCAGGCCACATGGGCGACGGCGGCGCGCGCGATCCGCGCCTCAGCGCATTGGGAGAGCGCTGGCTGGCACCGGCAACCAACGAAGACCGTTCAGCCGATCATGCCTGGTGCAAACACCGCCTTTCGCTCGGCGTGCCCGAAGGCCGGGACGAGCTTGGCGATATCCTGTGGCTTGAAACCAACGCCGCCGAACTCAACGGCGTAAGCTTCGGAAAAGGCTGCTATATCGGACAGGAAAACACCGCGCGGATGAACTGGCGGCAAAAGATCAACCGCCGCCTGGTTGTCGTGCCGCTTGATCGTTCGGACGACAAGCGCCGCAAGGCCGCCCATGAGGATTTCGGGCTGGCGGTCGATCACCTGCGCGTCGAGGATATCGACCCTGCAACGTCACCCGAATGGATGCGCGAAGCGCTTACTGCGGCTGATCGATCTGAGGCCGATTGACCAGTTCGATCGAGCTTTCCAGCATCCGCTGCGCATGATCGCGGGCCGCGGTCGCGGGCAACCCCAGCGAGCGCGCCAGGGCAGAACCGATCAGCGCATCGCCCATTGCCATTAGCACCAGCGCCAGCGTTTCTTCATGCACGCGCATGACCTTGCCGTGCGAGGCCGCCTCTTCGGGGGCGATATCGTCCACCAGATGGTGAATCGTCTCGACGATCGGTGCCAGCGCGTCTTCATTGCCGGTCAGTATCATCCAGCTTGCAAGCGCACCTGCACCCTCCTTATCGAACGCGTCGAAGGCGAGGTCGACCACTTCGCGCGGAGAACCGAGCCCTGCCCGGCTGGCTTCGACCGCTTGCCTGATCGTTTCACAGACCGTTTCGGTAATGTGGCGCGCCAATTCCTTCTGCAGCCCTGCAGCAGACCCGAAATGGTGCAGCAGATTCGCATGCGTCCGCCCGATCCGGCCCGCTACCGCCTTCAATGTGACCGATTGCGGCCCTGTTTCTATCAACAGGTTCCGGGCTGCCTCAAGGGCGGAACTACGTGATTCTTCGGGTGTTAACCGCTTGCGACTTGCCATTGATTCTTATGCCTAATAAAATCCTAACCCGTGACGGGGCAGACAGACAGTGACCTAGAGCGCCCAGAAGCGCTCGACAAGGGCGATGCCGCAGGCATCATCGCGCGTGGCAGTGCCACTCCGGAGGAACATGCGCTGATCGTGCGCGACCGGCGGTTTGACCGCAATGCGCTGGTCCCGCGCTGGTGGCATTCGAATGATCCGGTCGCGACTGCGTGGTATAACTCGGTTTCAGCCAGCCTGCCGCGCGGCGAAGCCTTCTTCATCGATACCTTGCGCGAATTCCGCGAAGGCCTGCCGCCGCAGCTTTCGGGCGAGATCAAGGCTTTCATCAACCAGGAAATCAACCACACACGCGAACATGTCGCGTTCAATCGGCTGGTTGCCGATCACGGCTACAACGTCGAGAGCATCGACCAGGGCATCAAGGTGATGCTGGCGCTGACGGAAGGGCGCCCGAAAGAGTTCAATCTGGCAATTTCCATCGCGCTGGAGCACTTCGCCGCGATCATCAGTCGTCAATTACTGACCGATCCACGCTATCTGGATGGGGCAGACCCTGTCGCAGCCGATATCTGGCGCTGGCACGCCACCGAAGAGATCGAGCACAAGGGTCTGGTGTTTGATGTGTGGTTGCATGTGACTCGCGATTGGAGCGCGTGGAAACGCTACAAGACGCGCGCGCTGATCGCCGCGCTGATTACGCGCAAATATTTCGGCAACCGCATCCGCGACGCGATCGGCCTGCTCGAACAGGACGGTTACAGCCGCCGCAGGGCGAAGTGGAAACTCTACGCATTCCTGTGGTGGAAACCGGGCATGATGCGGCGGATGTTCACCCAATGGGCCACGATCCTGATGCCGGGATTCCATCCCTGGAAGCATGACGACCGAGCGCTGATCCGGAAACTCGACAGCCCCTATTCCGATGCGGTGATGCCGGCGGAGTGATCGCGAGCGCTTGGTCGATGACGTCCGGGCCTGCTTTTCCAGTAATCGCGGCTCCTTGCGAGGAAGCTACAGCGCGACTGTAGTTTCCACGCCCTGAACTTGCACTGAAAGGACTGCGCGTTAAGCTCTGGCCAATGCGCCTCCCTCTCACGCTTCCAATGGCCATGATGCCGATGCTGCTGGCAAGCTGCTCTCCCGCTGTTCCATCAAGCGGTTTGACAGCCGAAGTGCCAGGCGGGACAATTTCGGGCAAGCAAATTGACGGAACAACCGTATTCCTTGGCGTGCCCTATGCGGCTCCGCCAGTCGGGGATCTGCGCTGGAAGCCGCCGCAATCGGTCGTTTCATGGAAGGGCGTGCGTGACGGCACTCACAATGCCCCCGCCTGCATGCAGAATGACGAAGGCTGGAACCATGGTGCATGGTTGCGCGCCAGCGAGGATTGCCTGACCCTGGACATCCACACGCCTGCGATGGATGGAAAGGCCCCGGTTATGGTGTTCATTCACGGTGGGGCCGAGGTTGCCGGATCCGCCGACATCATGAAGGATTCTTCCTTTCCGCAGCAGGGTGTTGTCGGGGTCGATGTGCAATACCGGCTGGGCGCTTTGGGCTTTCTGAGTCACCCGGCACTATCGGCCGAACAGGGCGGCCATAGCGGTAATTACGCGATCATGGATTTGATCGCCGCGCTCAATTGGGTGAAGGCGAATATTGCGGACTTCGGCGGAGATCCGGACAATATCACGATTTTCGGAGAGAGTGCCGGGGCATTAAACGTCTCGGTACTGCTCGCCGCTCCCGATGCTCGTGGCCTGTTCCACAAGGCGATGATGCAGAGCGGCAATTTCAGCATTATCGCTCGCGACGTCCATGGCTATCGCAGCCTCGCTGATGCGGAGAAGATCGGGACCACGTTCGGGGAATTGGCCCAGGCTAAGACCGCAGAAGAGTTGCGGCGCATTTCGCCGCTCGCGATCATGACGTTGCAGACGCAAGCGATCGATCCGGTATGGGGCAATCTGAACTGGACGCGCCTGACGATTGACGGAAAGATCGTTCCATCCTCGCCAGATGAGTTGATTCTGGAGCATCCGCCCATCCCGGTTATTCTCGGAACCAACAAGGCAGAGTTTGGGCCTACCGACGAAGCGGGAATCGCCGCTTATTCCGAAATCTATTTCGGTGAGAATGGGGCGGAAGCGCTGGCCGCCTATCGCAGTGAGCAGGCCGACCCGCGCCGGGGAAATCTGGGCCTGAGGCTGGGAAGCGATCAGCTCTTCCATTGCGCAACCGACGAACTGGCCGATGTGCTCGCAAAGAATGGCTGGCCAATTTGGCGCTACGAATACGATATTGGCCCGGATGGCGGGTTGACCGCCCATGCCCTGGAGTTGAGCGATGTCTTCCAGCGCCGCGAAATCGGAAGCGGAGCGCATATGCAGGATTACTGGGCAGCGTTTGCGATCACAGGGGATCCCAACGGCAAGACGGAGATCGGCACTGACCGCCCGCATTGGGAGCGCTGGAATACCGCTGTACCGCAACAATTGGCATTGAGCATGGCGACCACTGGAATGGAGCCGGGCAAACCGCGCGAAGCGTTCTGTTCATTCTCGGATGTAGAGTAGCATTGCAGATCATTCGAAGCCGGATGTTCTCGGGGTTCACATTGTGCAACTGCACAATTCTTATTGACATCATTGTAAGTAAGAACTATTGACAATGGTGTAAGTAGCCCTTTGCGGAGTTTGTCGCTTGAACGCGCCTGCCAAAATCGATCTTGAAACAATGCACCGGACCGGCCCTACCCCTCCCGACCTGGAAATCACGGTTCGCGATGAGCGCTTCAATCGCGAAACAACCCCGCGCCGATGGTGGGCGGGCGAGCCCTTCGGTACCGCCTGGCACAATTCGCTTTCGGCCACCTTCCCGCGCGGGGAAGCCTTCTTCATCGAAGCCGTGAAGGCGCACCGTGAAGGCGCTTCGCCCAAGCTGGAGGCCGAGATTCGCGCCTTCGTGAAGCAGGAAATCAACCACACGCGCGAACATATTGCCTTCAACAAGCTGGCCGAGAATTACGGCTATGACATCAAGGCGATCGACAAGCGAGTGGAGGAGATGCTGGCCCTGACGAAGGACCGCCCCGTCATCCTCAACCTCGCCGCTACCATGGCGCTGGAACACTACACCGCCATGATGGCGCATGAGTTCCTCGCCAATCCGCAGCATTTTGAGAATGCCGACCCGGAAGTGCGCGACATGTGGCGCTGGCATTCGATCGAGGAAGTCGAGCACAAGGGCGTGGCCTTCGACGTGTGGAACCACGCGACGCGCGACTGGTCCAACTGGCGCCGCTGGAAAGTCCGCAGCCTGATGATGCTGGTTGTGACCAAAAACTTCTTCAAGAATCGCTGGGAAGATTCGATCAACCTGCTCGCTCAGGACGGGATCACCGGCTGGAAGGCAAGGTGGGGCCTGTTCAAATATCTGACAGTCAGCCCCGGCGTGATCCGCCACATTTTCCCGGCCTGGCTCGCATTTTTCAAGCCCGGCTTCCATCCGTGGGATCATGACGATCGCGCGCTCATCAAACGCTATGAAGGTGAATTCACCGATGCGCTGATGCCTGCGGAATAACAGTTACCCGAACCTCCCTGGAGCCCCGTTGCCGCAATGGCAGCGGGGCTCTTCTTCGTTCGGGAAGGATCGAACCGCTCTCAGGCCGCTTGCATGAGGCTGGGCATTTGTTCCTGCAGGTCGAGCTCGTATTCGGTCGCCAGGGCATCTTCGCCGCGCCCGCAGCTATACCTCCGAACGACCTTGCCGGTCGGCTCGAAACCGAGTTTGGTCAAGACCCGTCCCGAGGCCGGATTGTCGAGGAAATGTCCGGCGACGATCCGCCTGTGCCCCAGCATGTGAGCCACCTCAAGCACAGCTCTGGCAGCTTCGGTTGCGTATCCCTTGCCCCATTGCGGTCGCGCAATCCAATAGCCCAGCTCGACTTCGTTTCCATTGGGATGGATCCCGACACAGCCCACCAGCATGGCATTGTCCGCGCGCGTGATGAGGAAACGCGGGAACATGACATCGACCGGTTGCTGCACGAATTCACGCGCATCTTCAGGGTTGTAGGGCCAAGGCGCCCGGGCCAGATTTCGCACGACACCTTCATCGGCGATGCCGCCCAGCACCGGTTTCCAATCCTCAGGCCAGGGTGGCCTCAAGAGCAGTCTTTCGCTGCGATGGAACATCACTTCTCTCCTCATCGCCCCGCAGCGCCCAGATAGGGATGATGCGTGACAGTTGCATTGCGGCGAAAGGGATTTTCGCCAGGCTGTGAGGGAGAAACGACAAGAGGGAGACGGGCCCCCTGGCTTACCAGGAAAGGCCCCATCTCCCTCTACGTCTGCCGGTTTGACCGGCTGGGACCGTCCTGGTGGACGATCCCTTTCACGGATCGCCCGTTATTCGGCTGCTTCCGCAAGCATGTCTACCGACACGTACTTGCGGCCGAGCTTGCCCTTGTGGAATCGCACCACGCCGTCTTCGAGCGCGAAGAGCGTGTGGTCCTTGCCCATGCCGACATTGCTGCCCGGGTAGAACTTGGTGCCGCGTTGACGCACGATGATGTTGCCGGCGACCACACCCTGGCTGCCGAACTTCTTCACACCGAGGCGACGGCCGGCTGAGTCGCGACCGTTACGCGATGAACCGCCTGCTTTCTTATGTGCCATCGTCCGTAATCCTTACTTCTTGGCGTCGGTTTTCTTGGCCGCTGCCTTCTTGGCAGGAGCCTTCTTCGCCGGAGCTTTCTTGGCTGCAGCTTCCTTCGCAGGAGCGGCTGCCTTCTTGGCGGGAGCCTTCTTCGCGGCTTCCTTCTTCGGTGCCGCCGTCTTGGCTTCAGCCTTGGGAGCCTCTTCCTTCTTGGGAGCAGCCTCCTTCTTCGGCGCAGCCTTCTTCGCGCCTTCGCCCACGCCGGTAATGCGCAGCAGCGTCATCTGCTGGCGGTGACCGGCCTTGCGGCGATAGTTGTGACGGCGACGCTTCTTGAAAACGACGACCTTCTCGCTCTTTGCCTGAGCGATGATCTCCGCCGAAACGGTGACCTTGCCGGCATCGGCCAGCTTGTCGCCTTCACCGGCGAGCAGGACGTCGCCCAGCGTCACGGTGTCGCCGGCTTCTCCGGCGAGCTTCTCGACTGCGATCTTGTCTCCGGCGGCAACCCGGTATTGCTTGCCGCCCGTGCGCACTACTGCGAACATGGTGGTTATACTCTCAATCTAAAGCTGTGCCCCCTTCAACACGAGGGAGGCGCGCCCGACGCCCCGCCAATTGGCGGCGCCGGAAAGATGGGTGCCGTTAGGGGAAAGGCGGGAGCAAGTCAACGCCGGATCGCGGCTTTTTGGCTTTGCACACACTAGCGTGCAGCAAGAGCCGTGCTATGGGGCAAGTGATGAGATTGCAAGCCACCAGATCTATTGCAATAGCCCTTGTGGCCGCTGCCAGCGTGTCGGGATGTGCATCCAGTGGATCGCACTACCCTTCGCTTGCGATCAGGGATGCCGAACGTGTCCAGGGGAGCTTTGCAGTCGCCGAAGGGGAGAACCAGGTTCCTGTGCCCGCACCAGCGGGAGAAGAAACGCTTTCCCGTGTCCAGTCACTGGTCGGCCAGGCCCATTCCGCACATGACGGATTCCTGGAGGCAGTTTCGGGCGCGGAACGAGCCGTGAATAGTGCTGCCGGCCAGGCGGTGAGCGACAATTCATGGGCATCGGCGCAAGTCGCGCTGGCAGATCTCGAATCGCAGCGCAGCAATGCGACCCTTGCCCTTGGTGACCTCGATTTGCTCTATACTGACGCTACACTGAGCTTCATGGAGCGTGACAGAATCGATTCTGCGCGCAATGAAGTGCAGGCCTTGATAGGCCAAGAAGACGATACTCTCGCCCGCCTTTGGGCCTTATTGGTACAGTAATGGTAACTGGATGAATCTTACCTGCGTATCTTGCCCCGTTCGCGACAGCGCCGCCTGTTCGGTGCTGAACGATGAGGAACGCGATGCTCTCGCTTCGGTGGGCCGCACACGCACCCTCAGGCGCGGGGAGATGCTGTTTGCTGCGGGTGATGACGATGCAGCTTGCGCGACGCTGGTAACCGGCGCTCTCAAGATCACGGCGACCGACCGCGATGGCAACGAACAGATTCTGGCTCTGGTCCATCCCTCCGGTTTCATCGGCGAGATGTTCGTACCCTTCGCGCATCATGACGTGGTGGCGCTCACCAACAGCCAGCTTTGCGTCTTTGCACAGAAGGACATGCAGCGGGCGATCGAGGAATATCCGGCACTTGCTCGCGCCCTTCTGCGCCGCTCTCAGGAAGATTTGCACGCCACGCGCAGCCTGCTGGAACTGACCGCCCACGGTAGCGCCGAATCGCGCCTGGCCGCGCTGCTATGCGATTTCGCGCAAGCTGCGAGCGATTCGCCGTGCCATCCTGCAAAAGAGTTCGAACTGCCGCTCACCCGGGGCGAGATGGCCAATATGCTCGGCCTGACCATCGAAACTGTAAGCCGCAAACTGGGTGAGCTCGAAGATGCCGGTGCGATCCGCCGAATCGGCAAGCGTGGCATCGAATTTCTCGATCATGGGTATTTGCTGGCTCTGTCCGGTAAGGACGAGGACTAGGCAGCCCATTCGTTCGACTATTCCCACCTGTCCCGGTCGGAGTAGTCTTCGGCGCGCGGTTCGATCCAGTGCCAACCATCCGCGCGCTTCTCACGCTTCCAGAACCAGGATGCGCTCTTGAGATAGTCCATGCAGTAATCGACCGCATCGATGGCGCCGCGGCGATGCCTGGCAGCGGCGGAAACGCAGACGATCGGTTCGCCCGGCCTCATCAGGCCGACCCGGTGCACCATCAGTAGGCCCATCAGATCAAATCGGGCAAAAGCGCGATCCGCCAGCTCGTGCATACCTGGCAGCGTCAACGGTTCGTAGTGCGATAGCTCAAGCGCCTCCACGCCGGTATCGCTGCGTACTTCGCCGACGAAAGTACACACCCCGCCAAGCCCGGGATTGGCATTGGTGAAAGGTCCTATCAGCGCACCGGGATTGAACGGCGTGTCCAGCAGGCGAATATCGCGCATCGCGCTCACCCGCCGCTGACGGGCGGCAGCAGGGCAATTTCGTCGCCGTCCTGCGCCAGCAGATCGGTCTTGTCCGCCAGCACTTTGCCCGAACAGGCGACATTGACGCGCTTTTCCCGAAGCTGTTCGGCGACCTGCGGTCCGACCGCATCGAGCAGGCCCTCCCAGTCGAGCGGTGCAGTTGCCTCGCGCGCGTCCTCACCAGCCAGATCGCGAAGCGGCCCCAGAAAGACGATGGTTACACCCTTGCTACCGGCCAATTCAGCCTCCCGTTACTGACATGTGCCGTGGCTGGGCAGGCGCCGCTCCACGTTGCGAGATATCGAAATGGTGCCGTTCGGGCTTGATCGTCATAGCTTCGTTCAATGTCTGCTGCAGATTCGCTTCCGGATTGTCGGAACGCAGCGCCGCGCGCAAATCCACCCGCTCGCCGCCGCCAAGGCAGGGATAGAGCTGCCCGGTCGCTGTCACCCTGAGGCGGTTGCAGCCGGAGCAGAAATTGTTCGTCAGCGGGGTAATCATCCCCAACAGTCCGCCGGTTTCCTCGATTCGATCATAGCGCGCCGGCCCGCCGGTCGTTTCCGCACTTGGCGTCAGCGTCCAGCGCCGTTCGAGAATCTCGCGCACCTGAGACAGCGGCAGATAGTGGTCCACCCTGTCCTCTTCGACATCGCCCAGTGGCATGACTTCGATCAACGTGATGTCGTGCCCCTGACCATGCGCCCATGCGATCAGGTCCGGGATCTCGTCCTCATTGATCCCTTTGAGCGCCACCGCGTTGATCTTGACCTTCAGCCCGGCTGCGCTGGCTGCCGCGATCCCTTCCAACACCTGCGGCAAGGCGTCGCGCCGCGAAAGCTCGGCAAAACGCGCGGGGTCCAGCGTATCGAGCGAAACATTTACCCGGCGCACCCCTGCTTGAGCCAGCGCCTCGGCGTGGCTGGGAAGCTGCGTGCCATTAGTCGTGAGCGTAAGCTCTTCCAGCCCCCCATGCCCCTTTTCGCCCAGCTTGCGGCCAAGCGCCTGGAACAGCTCGATAATATCGCGCCGCACCAAAGGCTCGCCGCCCGTCACGCGGATCTTGGTCACGCCGCGAGCGATGAAGCCGAGCGACAGCTTGTAGAGCTCTTCCAGGCTCAGCACTTCCTTGCGCGGCAGGAACTGCATCCGCTCCGGCATGCAATAGGAACAGCGCAAGTCGCACCGATCGGTCACCGAAAGACGCAAGTAGCTGACTCGACGCTGGAATGTATCGACCAGCGGCCTGGAACTGCCTTCAGGCGTCAGGACATCGCGAATCCTACTCATGCGACGGACAATACTGCCCCGTGACGCCGGGCGCATCCCCCAAATAGGATAGCAACGCGTCGCGCGCGTCGTCGCTTGCAGCTCCGACCACATTAACGCGTTTCGGCTTGCTTGCCCGAGCGAGGTCGCGCGCAAGCGTGCGGCGCCAATCGTCATGATCGGTGGGCGCAGAGGGCAAGACGATTGCGAGAGCATCCACTTCGCCCGCCAGGAGATGCTCTGCCTGCTGCAGGTACTCGCGATGGAACTGCGCCGCCGCTTCAATTGGAGCGCCAGGAAGTCGATCTATCGTCAGGACGGCCTGCATCCCGCTTAACGCCGCTCGCGGTGCAGCGTGATACCGATCTTCTCATTCGCTTCGGCAATTGCCAGCTTCACGATCTTGACCGTCACCGCTTCAACCCGCTTGTCCTGAACGAACAGCGTGTCGCAGACATGGTCCGCCACCGCTTCGATAAGCTTGAAGTGGACGCCCGGAGGGAAAGCCTCGCTCGCGGCGAACTTGAGGTCCATGTAGTTCTTGCTGGCATCGAGCGGCGTATCGGGATCGTAATGGTCGGCCACGCTCAGGCGCGCCTGAATGGTGAAGCGCAGGGGTTGCGGCTTGCCGGTCTCTTCCGAATAGATTCCGGTCAGAACGTCGTGCTCGAAATCGGCGACTTCCAGGATCAGCGAATCACTCATTGCCATCTGCTTTACTGTGAATTGCTCCAGCGAGCGAAAATTGCGGTCGGGAGCAGTCTTCCCCCTTCACCCGTCTCGCGCACTGCCAGATCGCCATGTTCGACTGTGCCGGGCATATCGCGGAACAGCTCGTCCACCAGACCCGCAAGCGCCAGGCTGCTCATGCGTACGGCATAGACTGTCAGGAACAGAAAACGGCTATCGGCATCGAGCAATTTGCGGCTATCGGAAAGCAAGGCCGGGAGCCCTTCTTCCAACCGCCAGGTTTCGTTCTTGGGCCCGCGTCCAAACTTGGGCGGATCAAGGATGATCCCGTCATAGCGCCGCCCACGCCGCACTTCGCGCGCTGTGAACTTCGCCGCGTCGTCGACCAGCCAGCGGATCGGGCGTTCCTCCAAGCCGGAAAGCGCCGCGTTTTCACGCGCCTGCGCCACCGACTTCTTCGAGGCATCAACATGGGTCACCTGACCATATCGGCTCAGCGCCAGCGAACCGACACCGGTATAGCCGAACAAATTGAGCGTTTCCGCGCTGTCCTGACCTGCGAGTTGCTCGCCCATCCAGTCCCACACCGGTGCCATGTCGGGAAAGAACTGAAGATGGCGAAAGGGCGTTGGCTGGGCAGTGAAACGCGCTTCCCGCCAAGACAGACCCCAACCATCTTGCGGCACATCGCGGGAAAGATCCCAGCGTCCACCGCCATCTTCGTCCGATCCCGGAATGAACTCGCCCTGCGCGTCCCAGCTGTCGAGGCGCGGCGTCCACATTGCCTGCGGCTCGGGCCGAATGAAGCTATAGGGGCCAAAGCTCTCCAGCTTGCGCCCATGCCCGCTGTCGATAAGGCGATAGCCGTCCCAGCCCTCACCCACCATCAGGACGGGATCGGTGACAAGCTCGGCCATCGATCAGGCTGCTGGCGTAGCGCGTTCGGAAACGAAGTCGCGCACTGCCTCATACTCGCCCGGGAGCTCGACCAGAGCCTCCTCGCGCGCGAAGAGATCGCCAATCCTCGAGGGAAGCGATGGTCGCATACCGATCGCACGCTCGACCGCATCGCTGAATTTTGCCGGATGCGCCGTCGCCAGCGTGACCATCGGGATCGACGGATCGACGTCGGCTTCCAATGCGGCATGCAGCCCGATCGCCGTATGCGGGTCGATCACTTGCCCGGCGTGATCGAATGCCCAGCGCAAGGCTTGCGCCATTTCGTTCTGGTCCGCACGCGCGCTGGTGAATAGCTGCGATGCGCCTTCGCGCTGCGCATTGGTGAGGCGCATGGCCTTGCTTGCTTCGAAGCCGCGCATCTGTTCCGCCAGTGCCTTGCCGTCGCGCCCACCGCAATCGAACAGCAGGCGCTCGAAGTTGGAGCTGACCTGGATGTCCATCGAAGGCGCGGCGGTTGGTGTAACTTCGCCGGCAGAATAGTCGCCCTGGCTAAGCGCACGGTGGAGAATGTCGTTCACATTGGTGGCGACTACCAGTTTTGCAATCGGCAGCCCCATCTTGTGCGCGACATAACCTGCGAAAACATCGCCGAAATTGCCCGTCGGCACGCTGAAGGCCACTTGCCGGTGCGGCGCACCTAGCTGGACCGCGGAAGCGAAATAATAGACCACCTGCGCCATCAGGCGCGCCCAATTGATCGAGTTGACAGCACCGATGTTGAAACGGCTCGTCATGCTCTCATCAGCGAACATGCGCTTCACCATTGCCTGCGCATCGTCGAAGCTGCCGGTGATCGCGATATTATGGACATTGGGGGCGCGAACCGTGGTCATCTGGCGGCGCTGAACATCGCTGACCCGCCCGCTGGGGTGGAGCATGAAGATGTCGACGCCTTCGCGCCCTGCCACTGCATCGATCGCGGCAGAGCCCGTATCGCCGCTGGTCGCGCCAACGATGGTGAGGTTGCTCTTGCGGCGCGACAGGAACGTCTCGAACAGCAGGCCGAGCAATTGCAGCGCGACATCCTTGAACGCCAGCGTGGGGCCATGGAACAGCTCGAGCAACCATTGCCGCTCATCAAGCTGGACCAGCGGAGTCACAGCATCATGCGCGAACCGGCCATAGGCTTGCCGGCAAAGATCCAGCAGCTCGTCTTGCGTCAGGCTGTCCCCGACGAAAGGAGCCATCACCTTCGCAGCCAGCTCGGCATAGGGCAGGCCCGCCATGGCGGCGATCTCTGCTTCGCTGAAGCGCGGCCATTCGTT
This sequence comes from Altererythrobacter sp., assembly GCF_050299635.1. NCBI lineage: Bacteria > Pseudomonadati > Pseudomonadota > Alphaproteobacteria > Sphingomonadales > Erythrobacteraceae > Altererythrobacter > Altererythrobacter sp. Next base: position 86,088 of record NZ_JBNKWF010000007.1, on the reverse strand, counting down.
CGGCAGATACAGTCCGCCATCGCTGGCGAGCCCTGCCAGCGTGACCCCTTCGAAATCGAGCGCCGACGCGCTTCCCCTGGTCGAGACGTATTCCATCATGCGCGCGGTTAGACGCGCTGCGCGCAGAGAGCAAGCAAGGCTAACTTGCGGGCGTTCAATCCTCGCCTTTGAACCTTTTGCGCAGTGCCAGCCCGTAAATGACCAATGCGGTCAATGCGAAGAAGAACCACTGCCCGGCATAAGCAAGATGATTGTTGGGCAGATCGCGCGGATCGGGCTGCGCCAGTGGCTCAAGCCCGGCTTGCGGAGCGCTGGCAATCAAACGCGGGCCGGGCGCGACGATTCCTTCAACCCTGCCGCCTTCCCAAGTAGGCGACTGAGGGCTGCGTGACCAACCGATCGCAACGTCCACCGCCGCGTCGCTTCCGGGAGGGCTGCAGCTCGCATGATGCGCCCAGCCCTTGTCACCGCTGGCACTGGTCCCAGCTCTGGCATCGATTGAAAGCACGCGTTGGCAATCGATCCGGCTGCGGCGGAACAACACCTGTTCCACATCACCGGGATCGTGCGGCCAATCGAACTCTGAGGAATTTGAAAGCGCCGCCTCATAACGTGCGATCAGCGCTTCCTTCTCATCCTTGCGGCCAAGCTGCCAGATTCCAAGCGCGACCATAGTCGCTACTGCCGCAAGCACGAAGATTGTCGGGATTATCGGCAGGCGCCGGATCAAAGCTCCTTGCTCCCGGCCTCTTTCGCCTTGTTGCGATGCTCCGCCACCAATAACGCGGCCTTGGACACGCGCAGGCCCCAGATCACCGCCACTACCGTGAACGGTATCCAGATCAGTGCATGAACCCAGAATGGCGGCCGCACCGCAACGTCGAGCCAGATCGCCAGCCCGATCACCAGCGCACCGATAATCAGCGTCAGGAAAGCAGCCGGCCCGTCTCCGACATTGAAGCGCGAAATGTCGAGCCCGCACACGCGGCACCGGTCAGCGAACTTCACCCAGCCCGAAAACAGCGTGCGGCTGCCGCAATCGGGGCAGAGTCCGAATATGGCTGCTCTTGCGAGCTCTGGCTTATGCGTGTCCGACACACCACGGGTCCGGTTTGTGATCGACAGGCGGCCCGGCATGGTCCGGAGCGGGAAATCTCGATTTAAAGCCAAAGGCCTGCGGCGAAGGACCGAACCGGTCGATCAGCCAGAGTTTGGACAGGCCTTCCTCCACCGTTGGATGCCGCCCCGCTTCAATCCACCACAAGGCCTGATAGGCCCCGTCCGGTCGCTCGAACCATTCGCGGCGCTTGGCCATCACTGGCGTATGGGCAGAGCGATAGGTGAATGCGAACAGCGCATCGGCATCGCGCCAGACCGACATGTTCACGATCATCCGTGGATCGGGCGTGGCAGCAATGCCGGTGGCATTGCCGCCCCCTTCTTCCTTCAATCGCCAGATAAAGCCGTCAGACGCCTCGGCCAGCGCATTGATCCGGTCGAGATTGTCGAAGAACTCGGCAACCCGCTCATCCCCCTCTGCATATTGCAGGCGGGCGACATTGATCTGCGCGAGCTGCCAGTTCGCGGTCATCCGTGAACCGGTGCGCCCCAACCGCCCCAGATATAAACGACGACGAACAGGAACAGCCACACCACGTCAACGAAGTGCCAGTACCATGCAGCGGCTTCGAAACCGAAGTGCTGGCGCGGCGTGAAGTGGCCCTTGTAAGCGCGTACGAGACAGACAATCAGGAAGATCGTACCGACCAGAACGTGGAAGCCGTGGAAGCCGGTCGCCATGTAGAAGCCCGAGCCATAGGTGTTGCCACCGAAGCCAAAGGGCGCGTGCATGTACTCATAGGCCTGGATGCTGGTGAACAACACACCCAGGATAACCGTAAGCCAGAGGCCCTTCTTGAGACCGTCGCGATCGCCGTGGATCAGCGAGTGGTGCGCCCAGGTCACGGTAGTGCCCGAACACAGCAGGATCAGCGTGTTGAGCAGCGGCAGGGCGAAGGGATCCATGACCGCTTCGATCGCCTTGGGCGGGAACTGCCCGCCAACCGCTTCGCTCAATGTGCTGGGGAACAACGAGAAGTCGAACCAGGCCCAGAACCAACCGACGAAGAACATGACCTCCGAAGCGATGAACAGGATCATGCCATAGCGCAGGTGCAGCTGCACGACCGGCGTGTGGTCGCCGCGCTGGGCTTCCTTCACGACATTGCCAAACCAGCTGAAGAAGGTAGCGATCAGGCCGGCAATCCCCAGCCCCAGCACGATATGCCAATTGGCCATCTCGTGCATGAACAATACCATTCCGCTGGTGAAGGTCAGGCCCGATGCCGCGCCGATAAGCGGCCAGATATCGGGTTCAAGAATGTGATAATCGTGATTGACGTTACCGGCCATGAAATGATTCCCGTGAACTGATGCGCAAGCCCTTAATCACCCAAACGGCGCGGGTCTAGGGGCTTGGTAGGCTTACTTGGTTGAAGGCTCAATCGCCCGGTGGAAAGTGTAACTCAGGGTGATCTGTTCGACACCCTTCATATTCGGATCATCGAGCGCCGCCGGATCGACATAGTAGAGCACGGGCATGTGCACTTCCTGCCCCGGCTGGAGCGTCTGCTCGGTGAAGCAGAAGCACTGGATCTTGTTGAAATAGATTCCGGCCTGTTCCGGCTCGACATTGAAGGTGGCGGTGCCGGTAATCGGTACATCCGCATTGTTGCGCGCGGTGAAGGTCGCCATGTCGCGAATTCCGATCTCCACCGTGTCGGTCGACTGGTCGGGCCGGAATGTCCAGGGCATATCCCGCGCGGTCGACGCATCGAAACGGATCGAGATTGTCTTTCCGCCAACGCTTCTGGCGATCCGCGCGGCGATCTCTGCATCGCTCTCACTTGCACGCTGCGTCGTTCCGCCAAATCCGGTCACGCTGCAAAACAGGTTGTAGAGCGGTACCGCTGCAAAGCCGAGACCAAGCATTGCCAGCGCACCCATGAATGCGAGGATGGCAACCCGCGTATTCCTGCTGTCGATCGTGGCAGCACTCATTTGATCAATCCGTCATCCGCACGATCGTGATGGCATAGAACAACACGACGAAGAACATCAGCACCAGACCTAGCACGATATTCCGGCTCTTCTGCCGCTTGCGATATTCGGCTTCTTCCTCTGGCGTCATCACATCCATCCTTGCGCGGCGGCAACCCGGTCAACGACCAACGCGGCGAAAAGCGCAAACAGGTAAACTATGCTAAAAGCGAACAACCGCTTTTCAGGGCGCATCCTATCGCCCTCGCCTGCTGTGCGAAAGGCCACGGGCAGCGAAAGCGCAAGGAACGCCAGTGACAGGGCAAGTGCAGCGATCCCGTAGATCGCACCGGTTCCGCCGATGAGCCAGGGCGCGGTTGCAACCGGCATAAGCAGGACCGAATAGGCCAGTATCTGCCGCCGGGTCGACTTCTCGCCTGCGACCACCGGCATCATCGGAATGCCCACCTTGGCGTAATCAGACTGCACGAACAAAGCGAGCGCCCAGAAGTGCGGCGGCGTCCACATAAAGATGATCGCAAACAGCAGCACCGGCATCAGCGTGATGTCGCCGGTCACGGCAACCCAGCCGATCATCGGCGGGAAGGCCCCCGCCCCGCCGCCGATGACGATGTTCTGCGGCGTACGCGGCTTCAGCCAGATCGTATAGATCACCGCGTAATAGACGATCGACACCGCAAGAATGATCGCCGCAAGCCAGTTGACTGCAACGCCCATCACACCGACCGAGGCTGCGGACAGAGCAATCCCGAAATCGCGTGCGTCGGTGCGGTTGAGACGACCGGCAGGCAGCGGACGGGCCGCTGTGCGCTTCATCCCAGCGTCGAGATCGGCTTCCCACCATTGGTTGAGCGCGGCGGCGCCGCCCGCCCCCAGCGCGATGCACAGGATCGCGGTAAAACCGATGACCGGATTGATATGGCCCGGCGCGGCCAGCAATCCGCACAGTCCGGTGAAGATCACCAGGCTCATCACGCGTGGCTTCGTCAGCGCGAAGAAATCGCGCCAATCGGCCGGCATGGTCTGAGCGGTTGCGGTGGTCATCTCTACTCGCGCGTCATTCTCAAAAAGGGAGGGCGCACCCTGCGGCGCGCCCCCGGATATGAACCTCTGGCCCTTTCAATTCAAAGGGCCCCTATCCGATCAAGCCGTCGCCTGGCGGTGATCGTGATAGTCCTGATGCTCTTCGATAACCGGCAACGTTTCGTACTGGTGGAACGGCGGCGGGCTGGACAGCGTCCATTCCAGCGTCGTCGCGCCTTCGCCCCACGGATTGTCCGGAGCCTTGCGGCCGGCGACAAATGCATAGGCCAGGTTCGCGAAGAAGATCAGTACAGAGACCGAGACGATCTCATAGCCGAAGCTGGAAATCGAGTTCCAGTATTCGAATGCCGGAGTGTAGTCCGGGTAGCGGCGCGGCATGCCCTGCATCCCCAGGAAGTGCTGCGGGAAGAAGATGATGTTCACGCCCACGAAGAACACCCAGAAGTGCAGATGCGCGAGGAACTCGTTCATCATCTTGCCGCTCATTTTCGGGAACCAGTAATAGAAGCCCGCGAACAAGGCGAAGACAGCGCCCATCGACAGCACGTAGTGGAAGTGTGCCACCACGTAATAGGTGTCATGCAGATTGTCGTCGATGCCGCCATTGGCAAGCACGACGCCGGTCACGCCGCCAACGGTGAACAGGAAGATGAAGCCCAGCGCCCAGACCATGGGCGATTTGAACTCCATGCTACCGCCCCACATGGTGGCGACCCAGCTGAAGATCTTCACGCCGGTCGGAACGGCGATGACCATGGTGGCTGCGGTGAAATACATCTTCGTATTCACGTCCAGGCCCACAGTGTACATATGGTGCGCCCAGACGATGAAGCCGACCACGCCGATCGCGACCATGGCGTAAGCCATGCCGAGATAGCCGAACACCGGCTTCTTGCAGAAGGTCGCGACGATCTGGCTGATCATGCCGAAGCCCGGCAGGATCATGATGTAGACTTCAGGGTGGCCGAAGAACCAGAACAGGTGCTGGTACAGGATCGGGTCACCACCGCCGGCAGGATCGAAGAAGGTCGTGCCGAAATTGCGATCGGTCAACAGCATGGTGATCGCAGCAGCCAGCACCGGCAGCGCCAGCAGAAGCAGGAATGCGGTGACCAGAACCGACCAGACGAACAGCGGCATCTTGTGCAGCGTCATGCCCGGTGCGCGCATATTGAAAATGGTGGTGATGAAGTTTGTCGCGCCCAGAATCGAGCCCGCACCCGCAAGGTGGAGCGAGAAGATCGCGAAATCGACCGCTGGACCGACCGAGCCCGACGTCGCGAGCGGTGCATAGACCGTCCAGCCGGTGCCCGCGCCCAGACCCGTGCCGCCCGGCACGAAAAGCGAGAAGCAGAGGCTGAGGAAGCCGGCCACAGTCAGCCAGAACGAAATATTGTTCATGCGCGGGAAGGCCATGTCTGGTGCGCCGATCATCAGCGGCACGAACCAGTTGCCGAAACCGCCGATCATGGCCGGCATGACCATGAAGAACACCATGATGAGGCCGTGCGCAGTGATGAACACGTTCCACATGTGGAGGTTCGTATCCATGCTCGCTTCGCCGCCGAAGAATTCGACCCACCAGCCCAGGTACTGGATGCCGGGTTGCGCAAGTTCGGCGCGCATAACGCCCGACATGGCGCCGCCCACGATCCCCGCGATGACGGCGAAGATCAGGTACAGCGTGCCGATATCCTTGTGATTGGTCGACATGAACCAGCGGGCGAAAAAGCCCGGCTTGTGATCCCCATGCGCGTGATCGTCATGGTGCCCGTGTGCCGGGCTGTCGAAACCTTCTGCGGTGGTGGCCATCGTTCAGTTACTCTCAGATAGGATTTCGTTCAGGCGGTCGCGGCTTCGGCGGATTCTTCCGCGGGAGCCTCTTCGGTCGCTTCAGTCGCTTCGGTTGCGGCGGCTTCTTCTGCGCCGCCAACCGTTCCGCCCTGCTCGCGAACCCACTGTTCCCACTTGTCACGCGGGAGAGCTTCGACCGCGATCGGCATATAGCCATGGCGCGCGCCGCACAGTTCGGAGCATTGGCCGTAGTAAACGCCCGGTTCCTCGATCGTGAGCAGGCGCTCGTTCAGGCGACCCGGCACTGCGTCGAGCTTGAACCAGAGTGACGGCACGGCGAAGGAGTGGATCACGTCAGCTGCCGTGGTCTGGATGCGCAGCGGGACGCCTGCGGGCACGACCATGCGGTTATCCACACCCAGCTGCGGCGGCTCACCGCGCGCCAGCGCATCGGCTTCATCGAGCATGTTCGAGATCACCTCGAAATCGCCATTGTCGGGATAGGTATAGCCCCAATACCACTGATAGCCGGTGACCTTGACCGTCACCGCATCTTCCGGCGGCGATTCGTACTGGCTCTGCAGCAGCTTGAGCGAAGGATAGGCGATCACGGCCAGAATCAGGACGGGGACCAGCGTCCACACCACTTCGATCATCGTATTGTGTGTCGTACGCGACGGATTGGGGTTCGTCCGCCTGTTATAGCGCACCACCACAAACAGCAGGAGGCCCAGCACGAACAGGCTGATCACGGTGATGACCGGCAACAGAAATACATCGTGCATCCACAATGCGTCATGGCCCTTGGGGGAATACTGATCCTGGAAGAACCAGTTGCCGGAAACCGGCATGCCCTTACCCTCTGTCGGCGCCATCGGCACATAACCGGCCGGAGCGGCGGCAGCGGCTTCTTCGGCCGCCGGGGTTTCTGTTGCATCCTGCGCCATCGCGGCGCGCGGTGCGATTGCCAACAGCATTGCAATGGCAAGAACTGCGAAGAGATAGTGTGCCCGTTTAAGGGTTTGCCCCAAAATCATCAGTCTGACGCTTTCCGCTTCTCTGCTTTCATGTCCTGCGTGGCGTTCGCCAAGGAATACCACACAGGCGCGATGACCCACCCAGCACTGCGCCGAGTTTGCCGCGCCTATAGGCCCGCTTGCCCACTGCCTCAAGCGCTTCTAGGGAGAAAATTGTCCATGGCGGCGAGTTCGCCCCAGAATCAGCGCAAACGAGTGGAAAAGATCTCGCAATGAACGAAGAAGAAGTGCTGTCCGAATTCCGTAACTGCGGTGCCCTGCTCGAAGGGCACTTCAAGCTCTCATCAGGCAGGCATAGCGCCCATTACCTGCAATGTGCACGCGTGCTGATGAATGCGGAGCGAGCCGGAAATCTCGCCCGCGCGCTGGCGCAGAAGATCCCGCGCGAGATTCGCAGCCAGATCGAAGCCGTAGTCTCCCCGGCGATGGGCGGCCTCATCATCGGGCACGAAATGGGGCGTGCGCTGGGCAAGGACGCAATGTTCCTCGAACGGCCCGAAGGCACCTTCCACTTGCGCCGCGGATTTTCGCTGGAACCCGGCACCAAGGTACTCATGGTCGAAGATGTAGTGACCACCGGGCTTTCGAGTCGCGAGGCAATCGAAGCGGTCGGGCGCGAAGGCGGTGAAGTCGTAGCAGAAGTGTCGCTTATCGACCGTTCGGCCGGTGAAGTCGACCTGGGCGTGCCATATTTCCCCCTCATCGCGATCAGCTTCCCGAGCTATAACGAAGACGAACTGCCCCCTGAACTGGCCGCGATTCCCGTGACCAAGCCGGGCAGCAGGAGTTGATGTGACCAGCACATTCGATCCCGGCCTGCCCCAAGGCAGACTACGCCTCGGCGTCAATATCGATCACGTCGCGACGATCCGCAATGCGCGCGGCGGTGACCATCCCGATCCCGTTCGCGCCGCCGAGATCGTCGCCAGCGTTGGGGGCGACGGAATCACCGCACATCTGCGCGAAGACCGGCGCCATATCCGCGACGAAGACATTGCCCGCATCCAGGCTGCGACCGACTTGCCGCTCAACCTTGAGATGGCTGCGACCGAGGAAATGCTGGCAATCGCCCTGCGCCACAAGCCGCATGCCGCCTGCATCGTTCCCGAAAAGCGCGAGGAACGCACGACCGAGGGCGGGCTCGACGCTGCCGGGCTGCACAACCAGCTTGCCCCAGTGGTTTCGCGCCTCTCGGAGGCCGGGATTCGCGTGAGCCTGTTCATCGAAGCGACCGAGCGCCAACTTGATGCGGCACTGCGTCTGGGCGCTCCGGTGGTCGAATTTCACACCGGTGAATATGCCCATGCGCATCTCGACGGCGACAGCGACCGCACCCAACGCGAGTTCCAGCGAATCGCAGACATGGCAGCACTGGCAGCCGAGAACGGGATCGAGCCGCATGCGGGCCACGGGCTGACCTATGAGAATGTCCAGCCGATCGCGGCGATCCCGCAGCTCGCCGAACTCAACATCGGGCACTACCTCGTCGGCGAAGCGGTATTCGTTGGACTGGAAGCCGCCGTGCGGCGCATGCGCGTTTTGATGGATGAAGTGAGGTGAGCGAAGAGGAATTCACCTTCTTTTGGAGCGGACCGTTCTCACAATGGCACAACAGCCCCTTCACGATTGATGGGCAATATTACAATACAGCCGAACAATATATGATGGCTGAAAAGGCACGTGTTTTTGGTGATGAGCAAACGAGGGCACAGATCCTCGAAGCTCGCGATCCGGGAACCCAGAAAGCATTGGGGCGCCGGGTGCGCGGTTTCAGCCAAGACGAGTGGGACTCGGTCGCATGTGAAATTGTCTATCGCGGCAACCGCGCCAAGTTCACAACGCATCGTGATCTGCTTCAATTGCTCCTCGACACTGAGGGAACTACTTTGGCAGAAGCGAGCCCCGTCGACACTATCTGGGGCATCGGTCTTGCCGCGGACGCCGCCGATGCAAGGAATCCGAACAAATGGCTCGGTCAGAACTTGTTGGGCAAAACACTTCAACGGCTTCGCGATGATCTTCTCAATGAAGTTCGCTCCGGCGGGATTCCTGAACTCGTAGAGCGCGCCAAGAAGAAGGCAAAAAAATGATCATCGGTCTCGGCTCCGACCTGTGCAATATAGAGCGCATCCAGAACTCGCTCGACCGCTTCGGCGAGCGGTTCGAACTGCGCGTCTTCACTGACATCGAGCGAGCCAAGGCGCGGCGGCGCCCCTTCACCATCGCCGGAACCTACGCGAAGCGCTTCGCCGCCAAAGAGGCGTTCAGCAAAGCCGTGGGCACCGGTTTTCGCCGCGGGGTGTTCATGAAGGACATCGGCGTGGTCAACGCGCCTTCGGGTGCTCCGACGCTGGCACTGGACGGCGGCGCGGCAAAGCGGCTTGCAGAATTGACGCCGCACGGCCATGAGGCGCTCATTCATCTCACCCTAACTGACGATCACCCATGGGCGCAGGCCTACGTCATTATCGAGGCGCGCCCATTATGAACACACTGACCGGCACAGGCGACGTGACAAGCAAGAAAAACAAATCGGGCGAGAAAGTTAACTGGATCGCCGAAATTCGGGGCCTGGCCCTGATGCTGCTGGCGGTGCTGGCGTTCCACAGCTTGATCGCCAAGCCTTTCTACATCCCTTCGACCTCGATGATGCCGACGCTCTATGTCGGTGACAGGCTGGTGGTGAGCAAATATCCCTATGGCTGGTCCTGGGCTTCCGCCAGTTTTCACCTGCTGCCGCGCAGCGATTGGCGCGTCTGGCCTGCAACGCCCGAATATGGCGACATCGTGATTCCCGTGCATCCCGATCGCGACGAGGACTACATCAAGCGCGTCGTCGCGTTGCCGGGCGATAGGATTGCGGTGAAAGACGGTCAGATCATCCTCAATGGCAAGCCCGTTCCGCAGGAAGTGGTGCCGCCTGTACGCATTCCGGTTGAGCCTTCGCTGCTTTGCGATGGCACACCCTGCCTTTCCGCTTTCAATCAGTATCGAGTGCGCGAAGCCAACGGCCAACAGTTCTATGAGCCGCCGACCTATCGCGAGACCATGCCTAACGGCGCGAGCTATCTGATTATCGATCACCTGGATCGCGATCTCGACGACTACGACGAGATCACCGTCCCCGAAGGCAGCGTCTTCGTGATGGGCGACAATCGTGATCATTCGGCAGACAGCCGCGCATCGATCATGGACAAGGGCCTTGGAGGTCCTGTCCCGCTCGAGAACATTGGCGGACGCGCAGAGTTCATCACATTCTCGCTCGATGGTACAACCACACTGAATCCGATCAGCTGGTTTACGAGCTTGCGGCCAGATCGCGCCTGGACAACCTTACGGCCCGCGAAGGCAGAGATCGCCTCGCGTCGGGCCGAGGGCAAATAGGCAAGCGGAGAGAGAGGAGAAACGCGCAGCCATGGCCCGCAAGTTCCTCTATTTCGTAGCAATCCTGATTGTCCTGGTTATCGCAGCGCTGATCGTGCTGCGGATCTGGTCGCGCGAAATCGCCGAGTTCACTTTCGTTCCGAGCAGCGAGTTTGCCGAACAGGCACCGCTCGAAGACAATGCCTATCAGGACCCGGCGCTATGGTTTTCTCGCCCGGGAATCGGGCTGGACGATCCGGCGCGCTGGCAGCCGGCAACGCGCGGAAAAGTTCGCACATTGTCCGAAACGGCAGACCCGTCGCACGGCAATTTCGCCGTCTTCTTCGTGCATCCGACCAGCTATTTCGAAAGCGCCAATTGGAACGCTCCGATCGGGGACAAGGATTCGGAGGAACTGGCGCGTCTATACCTGCGTGCCATGGCCAGCCCGTTCAACCAGGCCAACGAAATCTGGGCACCGCGCTATCGCCAGGCGACATTCGGCGCTTTCCTGACCGACAAGCCCGAAGGAGAGAAGGCGATCGATGCTGCCTATGCCGATGTGGCGCAGGCCTTCGCTTTCTTTCTCAACACCGTTGGGAAGGACACCCCTATCGTTCTCGCAGGCCACAGCCAGGGTTCGCTGCATCTGCTCCGGCTCTTGCGTGAAGAGGCGCAGGACAAACCGCTCTCAAGCCGCATCGCGGCGGTCTATATCGTCGGTTGGCCGGTTTCGGTCGAGCATGATCTGCCTGCGCTGGGCTTGCCCGCCTGCGCTACCCCTGGGCAATATGGCTGCGTCATGAGCTGGTCGAGCTTTGCCGAACCTGCCGACCCTGTGGACCTGATCGACGCCTATTCCAATTCGACCGGATTCGACGGCGAGCAACGCGGCGACAGCCCGATGCTTTGCAGCAATCCCCTGACCGGCACGATCGGCGGGGAAGCTGGCCGCGAGAGCAATCTGGGCACGCTCGTACCCAATAGCAGCCTGGCCGATGGCGAATTGGTCCCGCAGGCCGTGCCCGCCCGTTGTGACGCGCGCGGGCTGCTTCTGATTGGCGAGCCACCCGAGATGGGCAACTATGTGCTGCCGGGGAACAACTACCACGTTTATGATATCCCGCTGTTCTGGCGGAATGTGCAGGCGGACGTAGCCGCACGGGTGGACGCATGGACGCAAAGCCGCTGATCACCGACAGCGCTGCGGAGTTTCGCTCGCTCCTGCCAGGCGGGGGCGTGCTGATGGGGCTCGATCTCGGCACCAAAACCATAGGAATAGCGACTTGCGATGCAGGCTGGCGCTTTGCGACTGCAGGCAAGACAATGTCCCGCGGCAAATGGGGGCGTGACCGCGATGCCCTGCGCACGCTGGTCGATGAGCGCCAGATTGCCGGCATGGTAATCGGGCTGCCGCGCAATATGGATGGCAGCGAAGGGCCACGCGCTCAGGCGAGCCGCGCCTATGCCCGAAATCTGGCGGAAGCGTTTGGTTTGCCGGTGCTGCTGTGGGACGAGCGCTGGTCAACCCAGGCCGCCGAAGCGGCGATGATCGGGCAAGACATGAGCCGGGCCAAGCGGGCCGAGCGAATCGACAGCCATGCCGCAGCCGTCATCCTGCAAGGTGCCATCGATGCGCTCGCGGGCAGTGCGTTCTAGGAAGCCAATTCCGCCCGCTTCCCTTTCGCCGTTTCCGCCAGCATCAAACATCCTGACAGCTCTGCCTCGCGCCAAAGATCATCGCGATCTGCGTTGCACCTCAGCAGCAACGAGCGCGCTTGGTAGCTTGCCAGCCGCAATCGGTCGCTCGGATGGCTTCTGCCGAACTGCTCGGCCAGATCGAGCGCTTCGCGATGGCCCGTTGCAACCGCCACGCGCAGGAAAACTTCGGTCGAGTTGGGGCTCAGTACCCGCGTGATCGAACCCGCCTCGAAGTCGAAGCCATATTGATCGAACCACGCCTGCGCGGGATCGACATGCATGATGTTGAGCGAAACCGAGAGGCTTTCGGGCGGGATCTGGCTGTGGATGTCCACATGCGCGCGGTAGAGTGCGATTTCGTCCTGCTGAAGCCCGCCACGCTCGATGAAGCGCAGCCGGGGCTTCTCACCTTCATATCCCGCGACGGCCTCATAATCGTATTCGTAATAGTCGCTGCGATAGCCCGGGCCCAGATATCCGCTGGTCAGGAAGGAGAAGTTGTGATCGTGCGGGACGCCGTAAACGAAGGTCTGGCCGCCGCTCGCCCGGAAGCACTGGTCGCGTTCCGATGGCCAGATATTAGCCCGCAGGAACACGTCGTCATGCATGGGGCCAAGCACAACGGCTTGCGGGCCGTAGCCGCTCTCGATCGCGGGATTGCGATGCTGCAACTTGAGCTGATCGATCAGCATATCGCCGAGGAAGGTCCGGTTGTTGTTCAGCTTGCGCAACCACAGCGCCGCCGCCGAAAGACGTTCCTCGCAGGAAGGATCGAAATTGATTGAAGCCAGACCGGAGATGCATTCCTCCAATTGGCAGATCTCGTCCGAAATAGCGTGGATCAAACGGGGCATGGTGTCCTGCTTTCTCCGAAGGATTGAGGGGATGGGAAGAGTTGCGGATGCGCGTCGGCAAGCTTCGCCAGCAGGCGACTGGCGGGAATACGAAGCTCATCATGCGGAGCGCCTGCAATCTCCGACAGCAATGAAACACCTTTAATCGGATCGAGAGCCAATGCATGGCGAACGGCCTCCCAACGCAAGTGATCCGGCCCGCATTTTGCTAGGTCTGCGATTGCAGGAAGCGCATCCCTCCGGCGCATTTCACCCAGCACCGCCAGCGCCATCTCCACCTGGCTCGTGCGCTTGTCGGCGCAGGCCTGATGGATGAGCGCGCCGGTGTTGAGCGCATATTCGCGCGTAGGCCGGGGATCGGAGGCATGGCGAACGAGCTGCAACAATGTGAAGTGCCCTTCGACCTCGAAAATCTGGCGCGACTGAGTTTGCGCAACGGTACGAATGCAATCCCCTGCGGACCAATAGTGCTCGCTGGTCGCAAGCTTGGCTTTTTCCTTCGTCAGGTCTGTTATGCCATGCATCCAACCCTTCGCCGCGCCTGCCAGCACGATTTCGTCCTGTTCGCGGTCGGCGAAACTCGCACTCGACGGAACTCCCGAACCTGGCCGCGGCGCATAGCTGAGAAGCGACAGCGAGACCGGACCGTTCGCGACGATCTGCATGATGACAAATCCGGGGGAGGAACTTTGCTGAAAGGGAATCTGGCCCAGTGGATTGCGCCGCAAAACCCGTGCCATGCATTTGGTCCAAGCCGCGACAAAGCCGTTTGCGGCGTCGGCATTCCGCAACAGTTCGGCAAGTCCGTCGAGCCGATCCAGCGGCTCGCCGCCCGCATAGCCCTGTATTTCTGCAAGAATTTTCGCGGTCGAAGGCAATTTGCGCCACGCCGCCTTGGCAGAATCCATCTCTGCCTGGATGCGGCGCTGCGAAGCACGATCACTCCGCAGCGCCTTCAATTGAGGATCGATCCGCATCGCTTGCCGGTCAGACCAGAGAGGTAACCGGGGTGGTTTCATAGACATAGACCATGATCGCGACGATCTTGTCGTCATAAGGTCCAGTACCCGGAGCGATACTGCCGAAAACGCCTGTTGCAATGTCCAGTCCTGGCAAGCTGGCAAGGTCCAGTTGAGGTAAATTCATGTGCTGGTCTCCATCCGAACTGCGCCGGCAGGATCGCCAGACGCAGGCCGGAAAAGTGACGAGCTCATGCAGTACAACTAAGTTAAAACTCTTTAACTACAAATAGTTATTGGATTTCTGGTAGTTATGGCGGTGCAGATCGACACAAAGGGACTGAACGGCATCTCAAGGCGTTCAAACGATGGACAACTTGATGAGAATTGAAGCGAAAGCGGGCTCTGCCAGGGATCGGTTGCAGCACAGCATGGCGACCGCGCCTTCCGACCTTGCGGTGCTATCGATCCGGCTGCGTGTCTTGCCCCAGGGCTTCGAGTTGCCGTTCGATCTCGCTCGGATCCAGCCTGATCCCGTCACCGTCGAGAACGATCTCCAGAGGAATGCCGCCTTCCGCGCCAGAAACCACCACCTGGCCATCGCGAATGCTCAGGCTGATGCCATCTTCGCCGATGGGAATGTCTTCCAGATTCGGAACGTCGAGCGGCTTGACGGGGCCGGAAGGATCGGGGCTGCCAGTGGGCCGCGGTGCCTTGTCGATCGACAGGGCCGAGCGCATGAAATCCTTCCAGATGCGCGCCGGCAGGCCGCCGCCGGTCACACCATCGAGCGACGAGTTGTCGTCATTGCCGACCCACACGCCCACCACCAGATCGCCTGCATAACCGACGAATAGCGCATCGCGATTGTCCTGTGTCGTGCCGGTCTTGCCGTAATTGGGCACGGACAGCATCGCCGCCCTGCCCGTCCCGCGGTTGACCGCCGCTCGCAGCAATTCCTCGATATCCTCATGCTCGCGCGAGGACATCGTGTGGTCGCCGCTGAACATCCAGTTGAGCCAGCCTTCTTCCTTGAGCGGGAAGGCATGCGGCTCGACCGGATAGCGATTGCCAGCCACCCCGGCATAGGCTGACGTCAGTTCAAGCAGCGACATGGTCGTAGTGCCCAGCGCCAGGCTGGGGTCGCCGCGCGGCAGCTTCGCCGTCACGCCCAGCTCGCGCGCCTTGGCAATGACCGCATCGCTGCCGAGCTGGTTGAAAATGCGAACCGCCGCCACATTGCTCGAACGCGCGAAGGCGTCGCGCAGCGTGATTGTGTCCGAATAGTTTCCGCCGGCATTCTTGGGCCTGTAGCTGCCGCTCTCGATCGGTGTGTTGTCGATCTTGTCGTCTGGCGTCATCCCCGCATCCAGCGCCGCCAGATAGGTGAACAGCTTGAAGGTAGAGCCCGGCTGGCGCTGTGCCTGCGTGGCGCGGTTGAATGGCGAACGCGCATAGTCCCTGCCCCCGATCATCGCGACCACTTCGCCATCGGGGCGCATGGCGACCAGCGCCACCTGCGCCTTTCCCAGGGGAGCGCGCGCGACGGCCCTGCTGGCGATGCCTTGCAGCCGCGCGTCAAGCGTAGTGGTGATTGTCTGGCGGGAGTAGCTCCGCTCCATATCCTGCCGCGCGATCGGCAATGCCCAGTCCGCGAAATAGGTGCCGGTGGGGACGGTGTTCCTGGCCCGCACATCCAGCTTCGGCGCGCGCATCCGGTCCGCTTCTGCCCTCGTGAGATAACCGGCATCGACCATCGCCCCAATCACGACCTGCATCCGCTGCTTGGCCAGGCTGTAATTCCTGGTGGGGGCCAGCCGTGAAGGCGCCTTCAGCAACCCGGCCAGCATTGCCGCCTGTTCGGGCCGCAGCTTTTCGGGCTGGCGATAGAAGTAATGCAGGCTCGCCGCGCGCAGCCCATACTGGTTGTCCCCGAAATAGGCGTTGGAGAGATAGCGCTCGAGGATCTCATCCTTGGTCAGCCACGCCTCCAGCCAGAATGCGATCAGCATCTCGCGCGCCTTGCGCGTGAGCGTCTGTTCGGGTGTGAGGAATGTGAACTTTGCGAGCTGCTGAGTGATCGTGCTGCCGCCCTGTGTCGGCCCACCCGTCGCGTTCGACCAGGCGGCACGCGCCAGCCCTCGCGGGTCCACGCCCCAGTGATCGTAGAATCGCCTGTCCTCGATTGCCAGGAACGCCTCGGTCACATGATCGGGCAACTTGGCCACTTCGACAGGCTTGTCGACCACCGCTCCGCTGCGCGCGATCGGCGTGCCATCCGATGCCAGCAGCGTGACCTGCGGCGGCGCGATAGGCTTGAGCGAAGCCGAAAGCGGCGCGGTGACCGCCAGCCATGCCACGATCAGGATGAGCAAGCCGATCAATCCGGCGATGAGCCTTACCGCCCACCAGCGCTTGCGCCGACCCTTCCAATAGGCGGGCCGCCACCATGGCAAGCGGTGGCGCTCCTCAGCCTCGACATGCCGGTCGATCCGATCCAGCTGCTCGTCCCAATCGTCGTAAGCCGGTCCGATCCGGTGACGTGTGAGAGGGCGATCATCCTCGTCCCAGTCCGCATCCCCGTAGTCGCCATAGTCATGGGACCGGCTTCCGCTGGAACCCAAGCGATCGGGAACAGCCGCCTTCGAACGGCGAAAGGGGTTGATCCAGGCGAACATTGTTGCTGTGTTACTCGATTAACACAGTATTTGCGAGGAATTTTATGGAGCCTGAACGGGCTTAGAGCTTCTTGGCCGAGCCTTCGGGCAAGTCTTCACCGAACACGCGCTGGTAATATTCGCTCACCAGCACTCGCTCCGCCTCGTCGCACTTGTTGAGGAAGCTGAGACGGAACGCAAAGCCGATCGAATTGAAGATCTCCGCATTCTGCGCCCAGGTCATCACCGTACGCGGGCTCATCACGGTCGAGATGTCGCCGTTCATGAAGCCTTGCCTGGTCAGATCGGCCACCTTCACCATATTGGCGATGGTCGCGTCATCCGTTTCCGGGCTCTTCGACTTGACGATTTCCTGCTCCACCTCGGCCTCGAGGTAGTTGAGCGCGACCACGATGTTCCAGCGGTCCATCTGTGCCTGGTTGATCGCCTGCGTGCCGTGATAGAGGCCGCTCGTATCGCCCAGCCCGACTGTATTCGACGTCGCGAACAGGCGGAAATATTTGTTGGGCGTGATGATCTTGTTCTGATCGAGCAGCGTCAACGCGCCCTGCGCTTCGAGCACGCGCTGGATCACGAACATCACGTCCGGCCGGCCAGCATCATATTCGTCGAAAGTCAGCGCCACCGGATGCTGCAGCGCCCAGGGCAGGATGCCTTCCTTGAACTCCGTAACCTGCAATCCGTCACGCAGCACGATCGCGTCGCGCCCGACCAGATCGATACGGCTGATATGCGCGTCGAGATTGACGCGCACGCTGGGCCATTTCAGCCGCGCGGCGACCTGTTCGATATGGGTCGATTTGCCCGTGCCGTGATAGCCCTGCACCATCACCCGGCGGTTGTGTGCGAAACCCGCAAGGATCGCGAGCGTCGTGTCCGGATCGAACACGTAGCCCGTATCGATCTGGGGCACACGCTCGTCCGCCAGGCTGAACGCAGGCACTTGCCAATCGATATCGATGCCGAATGTGTCGCGCACATCGATCGTTGTGTCGGGCTCTGGGAACAGCGTGTTGGCTGTACCGTCGTAGTCGGATTCCATCAGGTTCTGCATCGTGACAGCACGCCTATACACCTGCGCGTGGTGCTGCAAGCGCCCAAAGCCCAACATTTTCATTAGCGCCCGCCAGCCTATATTGGAGCCATGGCCGACCCAATCGAAACGCTGCGGCAAAAGCTCGTCATGCAGGTACGCGGCGTATTCAACGACGTCGAAGGCGGCCAGAAGCCTGTTCCGCCGTCGGAGGAAGCGCTGTTCGAGCGCGATTCGCCGATCCGCATGGTGCACGCCGATATCGTCGGCATGATGGTGGGCGGAATGCGCGGATTGCTGCTGCAGATGCTGCATCCCCATGCGCTCCAGGGTGTGCTCGACCATTCCAACTTCCGCGAGGATATGCATGGCCGTTTGCGCCGCACCGCGCGCTTTATCGCTGTGACAAGCTTTGGCCACCGCAACGATGCGAGGGCCGCAATCGAACGGGTCAATGCGATCCACGCCAAGGTAAGCGGGACACTGCCCGATGGATCGCCCTACTCCGCCACCGATCCGCGCACGCTGGCCTGGGTCCATGTGGCCGAGGCGACCAGCTTCCTCGCTGCCTATATGCGCCACGCGCGGCCCGACATGCCGGGACATGAGCAGGACGAGTACTACCGCCAGTTCGCCACAATTGCCCGCGCGCTTGGCGCCGATCCGGTCCCGATCAGTCGCAACGAGGCCGAAGAGATCTTCCGCGAGCTCCGCGGCGATTTGCGAACGTCAGTTCAGGCGCGCGAAGTGGCGCAAATGGTGCTGACTCAGAGGACCGAGGGAACTCCGCCAGCCTTGCAGGCGATGCTGGGTGCAGAGGCGGTAGCCATCCTGCCGCCCTTCGCCCGTTCGATGCTTGGCCTTGCCCGGCCTGGCCTGGCTGCGCTCCCCGCACGCGCCGCGACATGGGGCGTAGGCAAGACCCTGCGCTGGGCGTTCCGCCAGAATTAGGCGCCGAAGCTAGGTCAGTTTCTCGGGCAGTTCGAAGATATCGGCGAAGCGGAGCGCGGTCGCGCGGTCCCCTTCGATCGCAAGCCCGGCATCGCGCTCAAGCTCGTCGACGGGTGCACCCGCATAAAACATTCCCGCAATCACTGGCGCTGCCGGTGCGCGAAAGATTGCTTGTGCGGATTGCGGATCGCCGCGCTCGATCGGCAGGCTCCCGTCTTCAAGGCGCGCCACGAATGTCTCACCCGCGAGGTCGAAACCAATCGTTGCATTCCATCCTTCCGCCTTGGCCGGATCGAACATCGTCCGCAGCGAGAGCATCAGCGAAACCGGCGATAGCGGCAGCAACGGGTCATGCCCGCTCGACATCGCGGCCCAGCGGCCCAGTTCCTGGATAGCCGGTTCTGCGCGATAACCCCATTCGGTCAGTTCATAGACCTGAGAGGATGCCGGCGGCGCCAGCTTGCGTTTCACCAGCACTGCCGCATCCTCAAGGCTCGCGAGCCGCTCGGTCAACACCTTGGCCGAAATTCCGGGCAGGCTGGCGCGCAGGTCGGAAAAGCGGCGCGGCCCGAGCATTAGCTCCCTTATGATCAGCAGCGACCACCTTTCGCCCACCAGTTCGAGCGCGAAAGCTGTCCCGCATGCGTCGCCGTACCACTTCCCATGCACGGCTGAACCCACATTAGTTACTTTTTGTGACTTCATAGTTGCTTTTTGTAACTACACACTGCATCAAAATCAAGTTTGCGATTCGCGATCGAAAGGAGAGCCAAGATGTACATCCAGGGATTCGTCATTCCCGTACCCGAGAACAACAAGGATGCCTATCGAGAGGTGGCGGAGAAGTTCTGGGATATCGCCAGGGATTATGGCGCGAAGTCGCAGGTCGAATGCTGGGAAGTGGATGTTCCCGACGGCAAGACGACCGATTTCCGCCGCGCCGTGAAATGCGAGGATGGCGAGAAGATCGTCTTCTCCTGGGTCGCGTGGGACGACAAGGCCGCTGCCGATGCCGGGCATGCCAAAATCATGGATGACGAGCGGATGAAAACGCAATTCGGCAATCCCGATGGCAGCGATATGCCATTCGACGGCAAGCGGATGATCTTCGGCGGGTTCGAGCCGATTGTATGGAAGGAGGCCTGAGTTATGACCGATAGTGGTGCGATCATCTGGTACGAATTGATGACCTCGGACGGCGCGGGAGCAAAGACCTTCTATGACAAGGTCATAGGCTGGGACATTCAAAACCACGGAGCGGCTTCCCCCAATGGTGCGCAATACAGCTTCATAATGCGCAGCGACGGCAAGCCCAATGGCGGCATGCTGGAACTGACACCCGAGATGCAGGCACAGGGCGCCAAACCAGGCTGGTTCAGCTATATCCACGTGCTTGACGTTGACGATGCTGTGGAGCGCGTGACCAAGGCGGGAGGCAGCGTCTACATGCCCGCCACCGACATGCCGCAAGTCGGCCGCTTCGCCCTCGTGGCGGACCCGTGGGGCGCGCCGTTCTATGTGATGACGCCCGTTCCGCCTGAAGACGATCCCGATGCGCAAAGCGATGTGTTTTCAGTCGAACAGCCACAACATTGCCGCTGGAACCAGTTGCAGACGAGCGAGCCCGAAGCCGCAATCGCATTCTATTGCGATCTGTTCGGCTGGCGGCAGGAAGGCTCAATGCCGATGGGCGAACTGGGCGACTATAACTTCATCCAGCATGACGGAACAGGAATCGGTGCGATCATGCCGCTGATGCCTGACGTCCCGCAGCCGGTCTGGAGCTATTTCTTCGGGGTCGACGACATCGATCGCGCGGTGCGCGCGGTCGAAAATTGTGGCGGGACGCTCGATTCGCCAGTCCAGGAAATTCCAGGCGGAGAGTTCTCCGCACATTGCTTCGATCCGCAAGGTGCCGGATTCGGCCTTGTCGGACCGCGAAAGGGAGCATGATCTTGGCCGATTTCACATTCTACACCAATCCGATGAGCCGGGGCTGGATCGCGTGGTGGGCGCTGCACGAGGTCGGCGCGGATTACGAGCCGGTGATCGTCGACTGGGCCGCCAAGAGCGAAGCGTTCCTCGCCGCAAACCCCATGGGCAAGGTGCCCGCGCTGGTTCATCACCATGGCGGGCACGATCATGTCGTGACCGAATGCGCGGCGATCTGCCACTATCTAGCCGAAACGCACCCGGATTCCGGCCTGCAGCCAAGCGAACACGAGAAGGCCGACTATTTCCGCTGGCTGTTCTTCGCGGCAGGACCCGTCGAGCAGGCTGTCCTGTCGCGGGCGATGGGCTGGGAAGTGCCAGAAGGTCGTAACGTAATGGCGGGTTTCGGCTCGTTCGATCTCACCATGGATACGCTCAAAGGCTGGCTATCTACCCATGATTTCGTGTGCGGCGACCGCTTCACCATGGCAGACGTCTATGTCGGCAGCCATGTCGATTGGGGCCTGCAATTCGGTTCGATCCCCACCCGTCCTGCGTTCGAAGCCTATGCCAAGCGCCTTCGCGAACGCGACGGATACAAGGAGGCCAAGGCGATCGACACGAAGTTGATCGAGGAGAGCCAGAATGGCTGAGGTTGCATCGATTTTCCTGTGGTTCAACAAGGATGCCGAAGATGCTGCGCGCTTCTATGCAGAGACCTTTCCTGAAAGCAGCATCGGCGCCATTTCCCGCGCCCCGGGAGATTATCCTGCTGGCGAGGAAGGCGATGCGCTGACCGTTTCAATGACGCTGTGCGGACTGCCCGTGGTCCTGCTCAATGGCGGGCCCGAGTTTACCCCCAACGAGAGCTTTTCGATCCAGGTCAGCACCTCGACGCAGAAAGAAACCGACGAACTCTGGAATGCGATTACCGGCAATGGCGGACAGGAAAGCGCCTGCGGCTGGTGCAAGGACAAGTGGGGCTATTCCTGGCAGATCACCCCGCGCCAATTGACAGGCGGCATGGCGGACAGCGATCCCGCGGCACGTAAACGCGTGTTCGAGGCGATGATGACCATGCGCAAGATCGACATCGCCGCGATCGAAGCTGCGCGCGCAGGTGAGGCTGCCCATGCCTCGTAAGATCACCGGCGCAGCCTTCCTTTCGCTCGATGGAGTGATGCAAGCCCCCGGCGGTCCAATCGAAGACACAACAGGTGGCTTCAAACAAGGCGGCTGGATCTTCAAACTGTCGGACGATGGCGTGGGAGCAACCATTGGCAAGCTGTTCTCGTCCGAATACGACCTGCTGCTCGGGAGGCGAACCTTCGACATCTTCGCAGCCTACTGGCCTTATGTCGAAGGCGATGAATCCGGCATGGGCGACGCATTTACCAAGGCTGGAAAATACGTGCTGACGCGCGGCAGCCAGCCGCTCGACTGGGCGAACAGCCACCGCCTCACAGGCATCGACGAAGTCGCGAATCTCAAGCAGACCGAAGGCTCCGACCTTATCATCCAAGGATCATCGACGCTCTATCCCGCGCTCCTTGCCGCGGGTTTGCTCGACACGCTGATTACCATGACCTTTCCGGTGACGCTCGGCCCGGGCAAGCGGCTGTTTGGCGATGGCACGCCCGCGAACCATCTGGAGATGATCGATCATACCGTCACCGCCAAGGGAACAGTGATCGCGACCTACAAGCCCGGTGGCGCGCTGCCGCCCTATCCAGCCGAAGCGCCCGGATCGAGCAAGAGTGCTCGCGAAACCGAACGCCAGCAACGCATGAAAGAGGGAAACTGGTAATGTTGAAGCTCTACGGACACCCCTTCTCTTCCTATACGTGGAAGGCGCTGATCCCGCTCTACGCCAATGGAACCAAGTTCGAGTTCGGCATGGTCGACGGCGATCATCTCGACAATGTGGCGCTCGTTCAATCGACGGGGCCGCATGGCAAATTTCCGGTGTTGGTGGACGGCGAAACTACCGTGTTCGAGGCCACTTCGATCATCGAATATCTCGATCTCCATTGGCCAGGTGCGCAGCGGATGCTTCCCGACGAACCTTGTACCGCGATCATGACCCGCATGATTGACCGTGTGTTCGATAATTATGTGATGAATGTGGTGCAGGGGATCGTCGAAGAATATATTCGCGATCCCGAAGACCCGAACCCGCAGGTAATAGAGGGCGCGCGAAAGCGATTGGACCGTACCTATGGTTGGATTGAGAACTGGCTCGCCACCTATGATCGCCCCACTGGCTTGACGCTTATCGAATGCGGCGCTGCGCCCTCGCTGTTCTACGCCGATTGGGTTCACCAGATCGGCGACGCTTTCCCCCGCCTGCAGGAATGGCGGGCGCATCTGCTTGCGCTGCCCCCGGTTTCGCGCTGCGTCGAAGATGCACGGCCCTATCGCCATCTCTTCCCGCGCGGCGCGCCCGACCGGGACTGATCACGCAATCGCGCTCGATTTCCTGAGCAGCTGATAGGCTTCGACCACGCTGGTCAGCCGTTTCTCGTATTTCCGGTCGCCGCCGTTGCGATCCGGGTGATAGCGGCGCACCAGCTCCGAATAGCGCCTCCTGAGTCGCCGCCGGTCGGTGTCGAGGCCGAGCCCCATCGTGTCGAGCGCGCGTGCTTCCTCTTTGCTGAACCGGCCATCCATAGCGATCTGCGTCTCGCGCTGCGCGCGACTCCTGATCCCGTTTGCGCGCGCCGAAATGGCATCGAGCGGATCATCGAAATCCGCCCAGCGCGGCATTCCATCCACACCGGCCGTGGGGCGGAAGGAAGGGCTTTCGGTACGCCAGCCCGCTGCTGGCGATTGCGCATCGAGGATTTCCTCCGCACTCATGCCTTCGAACCAGTCGTAATCCGAATTGAATTCGCGGACGTGGCTCAGGCAGAACCAGCGGTACTCGCCGGGCCCGTCAAAGCCGCCCGGCCTGCCGCCGGGTGCACGGAACTCGCCGGGCTCCTGGCAGGCCGGGTGCCCGCACACCTGACCCGTATCTTCGAACCGCCCATGGAACCTCGATTGTGACATGACTCAAGGATGGGCATGGACAAGCGGAAAGTGAACCCCCAAATCAGGCCGATGAGCGGAACAATTGCACAAGAAATAGAGACGCGGCTGCGCGATACCTTCGCCTCAGCCCGGATCGAAGTCATCAATGACAGTGCGCAGCATCACGGCCACGCCGGTGACGACGGGAGCGGGGAATCGCACTTCACCGTCGTGATCGAAGCGGATGCCTTTACCGGCGTATCGCGTCTCCAACGCCAGCGCATGGTGCTCGCCGCGCTGGGTGACATCCCCGGCCAGCGAGTGCATGCTCTTGCAATCAAGGCTAGCGCACCGGAGGAGTGAGAGCGGCGCGGCCTAGTGGAAGCAGGAGCAGGACGCATGATCGAACAAATCATCAGCCCGGTAACCCACGATCTCGGCCAGTTCGAGGTTCGGCGCGCCCTGCCCAGCCCGGGCCGCACGATGGTTGGGCCCTTCATCTTTGTCGACCAGTTCGGGCCTGCGCAGCTTGATGTCGGAACGGGGATGGACGTGCGCCCTCACCCGCATATCAATCTGGCCACCGTCACATGGCTGTTCGAAGGGGCGATCGATCATCGCGACAGCCTGGGCAGCTTCTCGACCATCAGGCCGGGCCAGGTAAACCTGATGACCGCCGGAAGCGGGATCGTCCATTCCGAACGAAGCCCGGCGGACGAACGCAATGCCGGCCCGAAGCTCTACGGGATGCAGACTTGGCTCGCCCTCCCCGACGGGCGTGAAGAGATCGACCCGGCATTCGAAGCCGTGACCAACCTGCCCGTGGTCGAAGACCAATGCGCCAGGGCAATCGTCATCATGGGCGAATTGTGGGGCAAGCGCGCCGCCACCACGACCTACGCCGATACGATCTATGCCGAGATCGTTCTCGCGCCATCGGGTAGCCTGCCGATCGACGCCAACGCCGACGAGCGTGCGCTGATGCTGGTCGGCGGCGAGGCCAGCGTGGATGGCGAGCCGCTCGACCTCTATGAGTTGACCGTGCTCACACCCGGACAAGCCATGACACTGGCGTCCGGCCGCGGCGCACGGGTCATGCTGCTTGGCGGTGAGGCGTTTTCGACTCGACGCTATGCATGGTGGAACTTCGTCAGCTCTAGCCGCGATCGTATCGAGCAGGCGAAGGAAGACTGGACGGAGGGCCGTTTCCCGAAGGTTCCAGGCGACGAGGAAGAGTGGATTCCGATTCCGGAGCGTCCCAACACAGTGAGTGCCCCATGACCTATCAAAACAAGACCATCTGGATCACCGGCGCATCAAGCGGCATTGGCGCGGCGCTGGCCCGCGAATGGGACAAGCGCGGAGCGAACCTGATCCTGTCGGGCCGCGACGAGGCGCGACTTGCAGAAGTTGCCGCCGATTGTCGCGACACGCTGGTCCTGCCGTTCGATGTCCGCGACGATGCCGCGCTGGCGGAAGCCACGCAAAAGGCCATCGCGTGGAAGGGCGGGGTTGACCTGGCCGTCGCCAATGCCGGCGTTTCGCAGCGCAGCCGCGCGCTCAAGACCGACATGCAGGTCTATCGCGACATCATCGACATCGACCTCACCGCCCAGATCGCTTTCGCGCAAGGGCTGATCGGGCATATGGCCGAACGTGGTAGCGGCGCCCTTGCCTTCATCTCCTCGGTTGCGGGCAAGGTCGGCGTGCCGATGCGCACGGCCTATTCGGCGGCCAAGTTCGGGCTCGCGGGATATGCCGATGCCTTGCGTGGAGAGCTGTCGCAAACCGGTGTGAGCGTGCACACAATCTATCCCGGCTCGATCGCGACCAATGTCAGCCGCAATTCGCTGACAGCGGATGGTTCAAAGCGGGGCAAGAGCGACAAGGCCATCGAACAAGGAATCCGGCCGGAAGATGCGGCCCGCACAATGATCGACGCTATTGCAGCGGGCGACCGGGAGATCGTGGTCGCCGAAGGGGTCGAGCTCCAGTTGGGCGAATTGCGGCGCACGCCAGAGGCGCTGTTCGATCAGGTCGCGACCATGGTTGCCAACGGCTATATGGAAATGCTCGAAACAGAGAGGGATGAATAATGGAACAACAGCGCGTTTCGCTTGCCAATGGGATCGAGCTCGATGTGGTCGACATCGGCCCGCGTGACGCGCCTGCGCTAATCTTCCTCCACGGCTTTCCCGAGAGCCACCGCACCTGGCGGCACCAGATCGAACATTTCAGCGGTACCTTCCGCTGCGTGGCGCCAGACCAGCGCGGCTATCGCGGATCGTCCAAGCCGCAAGAGGTTGAGGCCTACACGCCCGACAAGCTTATCGGCGACATATTCCTCCTGGCCGATGCGCTGGGGATCGAGAAATTCACTATTGTGGGTCACGATTGGGGCGGCGCGATTGCCTGGGGCATCGCGATTGGCGGGCAGCACACCCGGGTCGAGCGCGCCATTATCGCCAATGCGCCGCATCCGGCCATCTTCCAGAAGCTGCTCTACACCAATCCTCAGCAGCGCGAGGCGAGCCAGTACATGCGCGGGTTCCGGGATCCGGCCAATGACGCGCTGGTCCGCGAACACGGCCTGGTGGGAATCCTGCTGCAGGAGGTAAAATGGGACCGGCCATCTGCGATGGAGCCCGAGGAACGCGAAGCGCTGCTGCGCGACTGGCAGGATCGCGATGCGGCATTCGGAATGCTCAACTATTACCGCGGCAGCCCGATCGATGTTCCGCCGATAGACGCGCCCTACGAAGTCCCTGAGGAATACACTCCGCCGCAATTACCAAAGCTCACGATCCCGACGCTGGTGATCTGGGCGATGGACGACCTCGCTCTGCCGCCCGAGAACCTCGAAGGCCTGGACGAGGTGATCGATGACCTGACCCTGGCCGAAGTGCACGACTGCGGCCATTTCGTGCCGTGGGAAGCGCCCGATGCGGTCAATGCGGCGATGGAGGAGTTCCTCGCGCGAACGGCTTAGGAGGCCATCCATTCGACCCAGGCGCCGTGCGGATGCGCAGTGCCAAGCAGATGCTTCTCGCCGTCGCCCGGCCAATAGCGGATGACCAGCTCGTGCTTGAAGGTCTCGCGGTTGGTTTCCAGCGACATCCAGGCCAGCGGCTTCTCATTGGTCGCGGAATCCGCCGCCTGCTCAATCGCACGCCTGATAGACTGCTGCTGGTCGTCGGGAACATATTGCCAGACGATCGAGTGGAACAGCACGCGAGTGACGCCTGATTCCTGCTCACGCTCCAATGCCTCGACGACAAAGCTGCCTGCATCCAGTTTGACCACATCGGGCGGTGTTTCGCTTGCAAGGTCGATGGCGGCATCGATTCTCGCCATGCGATGAGTCGCTTCGGGCCAGACATAGCTTTTGAGGCGGAGCGCCTGCTGGGGATCGGAAAGGTCGACCGGCGCAACATCGCATCCCCTGATTGAGACAATTTCCGGCCGTGTATCGGGCGGCGGCGTACCGCGCCATTCAGGCTCGATCCGCATCGGGCTGTTCTCAGGTCCGACTGCAATTCCGCCAAGAGCAAAGCGATAGCGCTCCATCATGGTGTTGATCCCGGCGCTCGATCCGATTTCGAGCATTTCGAAACGCGGGCAGACGCGCTCGCTCAGCCACATTAGGCCTGCCATCAGGCTGGCCGACCGTCCCGCTTCGTTGGTTTGCGGAGGCCCGTCGAGCCAGGGCAAGAGCCGGGCGTCATAGGTTTCCACCAGTTCGCAAATCAGCCGATCGATGCTGGGCTGGTCGGTGATCTGACCCGAATAGACACGGGCGAGCCGGTCATCCGCTCCAGTCAGAACCAGATTATGCAATCCGCCTGCAATTCTCAGCGGCATGGCATCCTTTAGCGCCAAGCCGTGCCAGTTCGAAATCCTTCGTGCTGTGGCGGTGTCCCCGTCCAAAATCGCGAGCAGCCCGCGAATGACGCGCCCTGTGCCGGGCGCCCCGCCCTCTTCCGCATGGCGCGCCTGCCATTCGATCGCATCGGCAACGGAAACAATGTCCATCACCGGCGCTTGCTTTCCTGCCATTTGAGCCATCGATCCATTGCCCTTTCGCCGCACCGCGCCTAAGTGGCGCGGCGCTATGAGTGATAAATCCGCCGGCCAACTGACCTTCGCCATTCCCAAGGGGCGCATTCTCGACGAAGCGCTGCCCGTGATGGCACGCGCGGGCGTCGTGCCGGAAGATGCCTTCCACGACAAGAGCAACCGATCGCTGAGCTTCGCAACGACAAAGCCCGATATGCGGCTGATCCGCGTGCGCGCCTTCGATGTCGCGACCTTTGTCGCGCATGGTGCGGCGCAAATCGGAATCGTCGGGTCGGACGTGATCGAAGAGTTCAATTACGCTGACCTCTACGCCCCGGTCGACCTCGATATCGGCCACTGCCGCCTGTCGGTTGCCATGATGGCCGATGAAGCCGAAGCGGCCAGCAACGCCAGCCATTTACGCGTCGCGACGAAGTACCCCAACCTCACTCGCCGCCACTTCGAGGCTCAGGGTATCCAGGCCGAATGCGTCAAGCTGAACGGCGCGATGGAGCTTGCGCCTTCGCTCGGGCTGGCGCGCCGGATCGTCGATCTGGTGTCATCGGGGCAGACGCTGAAGGAAAACGGGCTGGTCGAAACCGGCAAGATCATCGACATTTCCGCGCGGCTGATTGTCAATCGCGCCGCTCTCAAGACCGATCCGCGCGTAGGCGAGCTGGTATCGCGTTTCCGTGAAATCGCACAGGCGCGCGAGGCAGTCTGATGCAATTGCTAAACGCCAGCGATCCCGATTTCGCCATGCGCTTCGCGCGCATTGTCGATGACCGGCGCGAAAGCGACACCGACGTTGCCGTGCAGGTCACGGACATCCTGCGCGAGGTCAAGGCGCGCGGCGACAAGGCGCTGGTGGAGTATTCCGCCCGTTTCGACAGCCACCGTCTGTCGAGCGATGACGATTGGCGGATTACTGCCGAGCGCTGCCGCGAAGCCTATGAAGGGCTGGAGCCGGAATTGCGCGAAGCGCTCGAACTCGCAGCCAGACGCATCCGAGCCTATCACGAAGATCAGCTTCCCAAGGCGCGCGATTTCACTGACGAATCCGGAGTGCGGCAAGGCGCAATCTGGCGTGCGGTCGATGCCGCCGGGCTTTATGTGCCGGGCGGACGCGCAGCATACCCCTCCTCGCTGTTGATGAACGCCATTCCAGCCAAGGTGGCGGGGGTCGAGCGGCTGGTGGTCGTGACGCCCACACCCAAGGGGCAGAGCAATCCGCTGGTTCTCGCCGCCGCGCATATAGCAGGCGTGGACGAGATCTGGCGCGTGGGCGGAGCGCAGGCCGTGGCCGCGCTGGCTTATGGCACGGAGCGGATCGGGCGCGTCGATGTCATCACTGGCCCCGGCAATGCCTGGGTCGCGGAGGCCAAGCGCCAGCTATATGGCGTGGTCGGTATCGACATGGTTGCCGGGCCGAGCGAAATTCTGGTGATCGCGGACAAGGACAACGATCCTGACTGGATCGCCGCTGACCTGCTGAGCCAGGCCGAACATGACCCAAGCTCGCAATCGATCCTGATTACTGACGATGCCGGATTTGCCGCTATGGTGGCCGATTGCATTGATGTTCAAGCCGCCCAGCTCGAAACGTCCAAGACGGCGCGCGCGAGCTGGGACGAACACGGCGTGATTATCGTGGTCGACCGGCTGGACCAGGCGGCAGATCTCGCCAACGATCTTGCCGCCGAGCATGTTGAGCTGGCAGTCGCCGACCCGGAACCGCTGCTGCAGGCAATCCGCCACGCGGGCAGCGTATTCCTGGGGCGTATGACGCCCGAAGCGGTGGGCGATTACGTTGCCGGGCCGAACCACGTTCTGCCCACCGGCAGGCGCGCGCGCTTTGCCAGCGGGCTATCTGTGCTCGATTTCATGAAGCGCACCAGCTTCATTTCGCTCGACCAGGCTGCGCTGGGCGCAGTCGGGCCCGCTGCCGTTGCGCTGGCCCATGCCGAAGGCCTTCCGGCCCATGCCAAAAGTGTTGAATTGAGACTCAAATGAGCAATCCCGCCGCCAACCACCGCTCGCAGGCCCGTTCCGCCGCGCGGCTCGCCGCCGTGCAGGCGCTCTACCAACAGCAGATGGAGGGCACTGCGCTCGCCCGCTTGCTCAACGAGTTCCACCAGCATCGGCTGGGGATGGAAGTCGATGAGGAGCAATATGCCGAGGCAGAAGTCGATTTCTTCGACGATGTCGTTAGCGGGGTCGATGCCCGCCGCGAGGAGATCGACGAGCGGCTGATCGGCAAGCTGGCGCAGGGCTGGACGCTGGCACGGCTCGACAAGACCATGCTGCAAATCCTGCGCTGCGGCGCCTATGAACTGCTCGCGCGCGCCGATGTGCCTGCTGCCGCCGCGATCAACGAATATGTCGATGTCGCCAAGGCTTTCTTCGACGACCGCGAGGCAAAATTCGTCAACGGTATCCTCGATGCGATTGCGAAGGATGTGCGGAGTTAGCGCCACATAAGGTACCGTTCGGGCTGAGCCTGTCGAAGCCTTGCCTTTTTTTGGAAGTGCAGCCCTTCGACAAGCTCAGGGCGAACGGATAATGGCTGACTGTGAACGAATCCGATTTCATTGCAGCCTTGCGCCAATTGCGGATCAGCCCCGCCGCACGCGGGCTGGAAGACGATTGCGCTGTTCTTCCCTTCGGCAACGAGACGCTGGTGCTGACGCATGACATGATGGCGGAGGGCACGCACTACCCTCCCGGCGCCGATATGGCCGATGTCGCCTGGAAGCTGGTGGCGGTGAACCTCTCGGACCTCGCGGCCAAGGGCGCGGAACCGGTGGGCCTGCTGCTGGGCCATATGCTGGGACCGAACGACGAGCGCTTCCTGCAAGGGCTGCGCGACGTGCTTGAGGCGTATGGTGTGCCGCTGCTCGGCGGAGATACGATCAGCGCCGCACCGGGTCCACGCGCACTCGGCCTGACCGCTATCGGACGCGCGACGCATGTTCCCGTCCCCGACCGGCGCGGCGCGAAACCGGGCGACACGGTGTGGGTAACGGGCGCACCGGGTCGCGCCATGCTCGGCTTTGAAGGCGATGCGAATCATGCGGAAAGCTACAACCGTCCGCGACCGCTACTGGATGAGGGCCGTGCGCTTGCCCCGCATGTGTCGGCCATGATGGATATTTCCGACGGGCTGCTGCTTGACGCCTGGCGGCTGGCCCATGCGAGCGGCGTGGTCATTCGGCTAAAGCGCGAAAACATACCCGTGGCCGACCCTGCGCGTCTCGATGAATGTGTCCGCTGGGGAGACGATTACGAGTTGCTCTTCACCCTCCCCCCCGGCTGCGAATGCCCCATCGAAGCGACCCGGATTGGATGCGTTGAACAGCAAGATGGTGCTGCACTTTGGCTGGGCGATGAGTCTTTCGAGACGACGGAAGGCCTCGGCTACCAGCACCGATCGCCCTGACGAAATCGGGATATCCAGCGCTCTATGGCTCTATGGCCCTTTGGCCCCTTGTCAGCGCCGGTGCATGCCTTATAGCCTCCGCTATAACCGGGTCCTGCGTTCGCAGGACCCTATTTCCACGTATGCAGGAGGGGATTTTTCGTGGGACTCGTTGAAATTTCCATTGTGCTGGGACTGCTTGCCGTCGTTTACGGCTTTGTCACCAGCCGTCAGGTTCTCGGCGCCAGTGCCGGGAACGAAAAAATGCAAGAAATCGCAGGTGCAATCCAGGAGGGCGCACAGGCCTATCTTGGGCGCCAGTATCGCACCATCGCCATGGTTGGCGTGGTCGTAGCAGTGCTGGTGGGCATCTTCCTTGGCGTGACATCCGCGGTCGGCTTCCTTCTGGGTGCCATCCTGTCAGGTGCTGCCGGTTATATCGGCATGAACATTTCGGTACGTGCAAACGTGCGCACCGCTGCTGCGGCCGAGAAGGGCCTGCAGGAAGGCCTGACGCTGGCTTTCCGCGCGGGGGCCATCACCGGCCTGCTCGTTGCCGGCCTTGCGCTGCTCGCAATCTCCGGCTTCTACTGGTACCTCACCGTACAGGCGGGCAATGCCGTAAACAGCCGCGAAGTGATCGATGCACTCGTCGCCCTCGCATTCGGCGCCTCGTTGATTTCGATTTTCGCGCGTCTGGGCGGCGGTATCTTCACCAAGGCTGCTGACGTCGGCGCCGACCTGGTCGGCAAGGTCGAAGCGGGCATCCCTGAAGACGATCCGCGCAACCCCGCAGTGATCGCCGACAATGTGGGCGACAACGTGGGCGACTGCGCCGGCATGGCTGCCGACCTGTTCGAAACCTATGTCGTGACCGTCGGCGCCACCATGGTGCTGATCGCGCTGCTGGTTAAGGGCGCTGGCGACATGCTGGCTCCGCTTATGGCGCTGCCGCTGTTCATCGGCGGTGTCTGCATCGTTGCTTCGATCATCGGCACCTATTTCGTGAAACTCGGCAAGTCGAACAACGTGATGGGCGCGATGTACAAGGGCTTCGGCATCACTGCGGTGATTTCGGCAATCCTGATCTGGTTCGCGACCGACTATGCGCTCGGCGGGATGGAAACGTCGATTGGCGATGGAGGCTATACCGGCCGCGCGCTGTTCTACTGCTCGTTCCTCGGCCTCGTCATCACCGGCCTGATCATCTGGATCACCGAGTATTACACCGGCACCAACTATCGCCCGGTCCGCTCGATCGCCAAGGCATCGGAAACCGGCCACGGCACCAATGTGATCCAGGGCCTGGCCATCAGCCTTGAATCGACCGCTCTGCCCACGCTGGTGATCGTCGCCGGCATCATCATCGCTTATCAGCTTGCCGGGCTAATCGGCATCGGCTTTGCGGCAACCGCGATGCTGGCGCTGGCTGGCATGGTCGTGGCGCTCGACGCTTACGGCCCTGTCACCGACAATGCCGGTGGCATTGCCGAGATGGCTGGCCTTGATGAGAGCGTGCGGGAAAAGACCGACCTTCTCGATGCGGTCGGAAACACCACCAAGGCCGTGACCAAGGGTTACGCGATCGGTTCGGCAGGTCTTGCCGCACTGGTTCTCTTCGCTGCCTATACGACCGACCTTCGAGAGTTCTTCCCGAACATCCAGGTCGATTTCAGCCTCGAGAACCCATATGTGATCGTGGGCCTTCTGCTCGGCGCGCTGCTGCCGTACCTGTTCGGTGCGATGGGCATGACCGCCGTTGGCCGCGCTGCGGGCGACGTGGTGATCGACGTGCGTGACCAGTTCAAGAACGATCCCGGCATCATGGCTGGCACCAGCCGTCCGAACTATGCCAAGACGGTCGATCTGGTGACCAAGGCAGCGATCAAGGAAATGATCATTCCTTCGCTGCTGCCGGTGCTCGCTCCGATCGTCGTCTACTTCGTGATCTCCGCCATCGGTGGACAGGCGAACGGCTTTGCTGCGCTTGGCGCACTGCTGCTCGGCGTGATTGTCGGTGGACTATTCGTCGCACTTTCCATGACCGCCGGTGGCGGCGCATGGGACAATGCGAAGAAGTACATCGAGGACGGCAATCACGGCGGCAAGGGTTCTGACGCCCACCATGCCGCGGTGACCGGCGATACGGTTGGCGATCCCTACAAGGATACTGCCGGCCCCGCCGTGAACCCGATGATCAAGATCACCAACATCGTCGCGCTGCTGCTGCTCGCAGCACTCGCGGGCGGTCATGCCGCGATGTAATCGCGCGCAGACTGGCTGAACTTAAAAAAGGGCCTCGTCCGGAGCGATCCGGGCGGGGCCTTTTCTTGGTTAATTACACCCTTTCAGGGCTTTAAGCTTTCCCTAGGCTGACACTGCTAGACCCCGGCATCGCGCGATTTTGCGCAGAAGCAGCAGGGTTAACGACGAATGGCGACGGCCGCGCTCGACATCTACGAAACAACACTCGACCAGGCCGTTTACGAAACCAGCCTCGATCAGGTGCTGATACGCCGTGCAAACGGCGTGCATCTCCTCGACGCCGATGACGTGGCTCGTGAGGCGTTCCAGGCCGAATGGCAGGAGCTTGTCGACCAGAGCGCTGAACCCAATCCATTCTTCGAACCGTGGTTCCTGATCCCCTCTCTCCAACTGCTGGATCCCGGCCGGCGTGTCCGGATCGCCGCCTATTACCAGCGTGGCGAATTGTGCGGACTGATCCCGCTTTCGCGCAGCGCAAGCTATTACGGCTATCCCCTGCCTTGCAGTTCGACCTGGCTGCATCCCAATGCCTTCAGCGGAGTGCCATTGGTTCGGCAAGGCCACGAGGAACCCTTTTGGCAGGAAGTACTCCACACGCTCGATACATCGCCGGGCGGCGCACTGTTCCTGCACCTGCCGGGTATTCCCGAAGCCGGGCCGGTCAATCGCGCCCTTGAGTCCGTTGCAGCGCGCCAGCACCGCAGCGCCGGAATCGTTGCCAGCGAAGAACGCGCCCTGTTGCAATCCGATCTCGATCCGGAAACCTATTTTGAAGCGACGCTTTCCTCCAAGAAACGCAAGGAACTGCGCCGCCAGAAACGACGCTTGGGTGAAGAGGGCGAACTGACCTTTGAGCGGCATGACTGCGAGACTGGACTTGATGACTGGATCAGTGAGTTCCTCTCGCTTGAAGCCGCGGGCTGGAAAGGCGATGCAGGCTCAGCTCTGGCCGAAGATCATGCCAATGCGCGGTTCTTCACCAATGCGCTGAAAGGAGCCGCAAGTCGCGGGCGACTGGAACGGCTTGCGCTCAGGCTCGATGGAAAGCCAATGGCCATGTTGGTCAATTTCCTCGCTGCACCGGGAGCTTTCGGCTTCAAGACGGCGTTCGACGAGCGCTATTCCCGCTTTTCGCCCGGCGTCCTGCTGCAGCAGGAAAACCTGCACCTGCTTGCGCGTGACGGGATCGAGTGGTGCGACAGCTGCGCCAACGAAGGCCATCCCATGATCGAACGCATCTGGCGCGAAAAGCGCCGAATTGTCAGCCAGAACGTCGCGATCGGCGGCGGACTGCGGCGCAAGGTGTTCGAACGGCTTCTGCGCGCCGAAATGAAAGAGGAGATCGACGCATGAACGCCCCTCGCGCAATCGACTTCGATTCGGCACATGCCCTCCCGGTGTTTGACGATGCGGCACGCCTACAGTTTTCGGAGTTCTATCCGGAAACCCCGCATGTTCTGAAACATGGCCTGGCCAGCCACCCTCTGCTCGAACTCGGTTCTCTGGCTTCGCTTGCCGAACGCATTCCGGAAAGCTCGATCGAATATAATCGCGGCGATCTGCCCGTCGGCATCGACGGCAAGCCGGGCAGCACCGGCCTTTCCATTGGCGAAACCATTCGCGCGATCCACCGGGCCAATAGCTGGGCCGTGCTCAAGAACATCGAACAGGATGAGCGATATCGCAGCCTCTTGCTCAGCCTGCTGGATGAGATTCGCCCCCAAATCGAAGCGAAGACCGGCGCGATGCTGCGCCCGCAAGGGTTCATCTTCATCTCCAGCCCCAACGCGGTGACGCCCTATCATTTCGACCCGGAGCACAACATCCTGCTGCAAATCACCGGGTCCAAGATCATGACGCAGTTCCCGGCGGGCGATCCACAGTTTGCGCCGGATGAAGTCCACGAGACCTATCATTCCGGCGGTGCGCGCGAGCTGAGCTGGAATGACGAGTTGATGCAGGGAGCCTGCGAGTGCCCGATCGGCCCCGGGGAGGCCGTGTTTGTCCCGGTCATGGCCCCGCATTTCGTGAAGGTCGGGCCGGAAAGTTCGATCTCGCTCTCGATTACCTGGCGCAGCGATTGGAGCTTTGCCGAGGCGGATGCGCGCGCCTTCAACCGGATCCTGCGCAAGGCCGGATTCCGGCCCGCGCGCCCAGGTCGCTGGCCTGCAGGCAACCACCCCAAAGCCTATGCCTACCGTGCATTGCGCA
Source organism: Altererythrobacter sp. (assembly GCF_050299635.1). Classification (NCBI taxonomy): domain Bacteria; kingdom Pseudomonadati; phylum Pseudomonadota; class Alphaproteobacteria; order Sphingomonadales; family Erythrobacteraceae; genus Altererythrobacter; species Altererythrobacter sp. The sequence continues at coordinate 50,720 of NZ_JBNKWF010000007.1, read as the reverse complement.
AGGTCGGGCTCGTCGGGTAGTTCGCGCTGACGAGGTTGACGTAGGGGCATACTGGGGTTCGCACGACCGGCTGTCATCCGAGCATTGACGAAGCCTCGCTCTCGCCGCACAGCCATCGCATGAGCGAACAGGAACCCAATCCGCAGCAGCTTGTCGCAGACCTTGTTCATCTGTTGACCGTAGAGCCGGAGGAGCCGGACAATCACTTCATCGGCCCACCGCGGGATGATGGCGTGGGGCGGATGTTTGGTGGCCAGGTCATCGCGCAGGCACTCCAGGCAGCTCAGCGCACGGTGACCGATGGCAAGCAGGCACATTCGCTACATGCCTATTTCCTGCGCGGCGGCAAGGAGGGGCCCCCTGTCCACTATCGCGTCGCGGCCGACTTCGAAGGCCGCAGCTTCGCCAATCGCCGGGTAGTCGCCAGCCAGGCAAACGAGGAAGGCGAGCTGATCCCGATCCTCAACCTCACCGCCAGCTTCCAGCTTCCTGAAGAAGGGCTCGAGCATGTCGATGCGGCAATGCCCGACGTGCCGCCGCCCGAGGAGCTGCGTAGCGACATGGAGATGCGTCAAACGATCCTCGCAGCGATGGGCGACAAGATGTCCGAAGCGCAGCGCAACATGATCCTGCGCCCACGCCCGATCGACATGCGCACAAGCGACAAGCTGCACTGGATGAACACGGAGCCGCGCGAACCCTCTGCGCATACCTGGTTTCGCACGGTCGCTCCGCTTCCCGACGATCAGGCACTGCATCGCGCGGTCATCGCCTATGCCAGCGATTACACGCTGCTGGGCACCAGCGCCCTGCCGCACGGCCTTAGCTGGATGCGCGGCGAACTGACGGGCGCGAGCCTGGATCATGCAGTCTGGTTCCACCGCCCGGCGCGGGCCGACGAATGGCTACTCTACGTCACTGAAAGCCCCTGGAGCGGTGCTGGCCGCGGCTTCAACCGCGGGCACATCTTCAACCGCCATGGAGAATTGGTCGGCAGTGTCGCACAGGAGGGCATGATGCGCCGCCGCGCTCAAACAGCGAAGCAATAGCGCGGATCAGGACACCGATCACCCGCCGAGGCTGTATCTTGCCGAGCGGCCTCCACTTCCGATCCGGTCGCGCAGATGCCAGGATTTTGCATTGGGACCAAAACCGCCAGCCTTGGCCAGTTTTGAAGCGGGCTTGACCTTGGGCACAGTCTTCGGTCGTTCAACCGCTCTGTTCGACGAGAAATATTTTCCAGGTGCACCAGCATAGCCAAGCCGCGTGCCATTTGCGGTTTGGAAACCACTGGTACCGGACTTGAAGAGCGGTATGTTTGCTGTCCTGCGCGAGCTGGAAAACCAGGCCACTATGAACGGTGAAAAATGTCTGCTGTGGCCAGATTCAGCTTTGCCGCTTTCCATACATTGGCCCGCACCATATTCCGCTTCACAATCCTGGATTGCGGCAAAGCGGGGAGCCTCTACCTTCGCACGATCGACAGCATCCTTGCGCATCTCGCCGCATTCCTCGCGGGTCTTGCCGCTCTTCCTGGAACACTCGAAGACATTTTCGTAGACATCGACAGTTTCGCCATCCGCAGCGGATGTGACGCTTTGGGAAGCATTGGCGGTCGGCATTGCATCGCCTTCCCCGCACGCGCTCAACATGATCCCGCCGGAAAGCGAAATCATCGTCGTCAGCGCCACGCGGGTCGAACGCTTGCTTCTGGTCTGGACAATATCATTCACCAAACATCCCCCATTTAACATCTTCGCACTATTTTCTTAGCCTACAATACCTTAGCAATTAGTGTGCAAGTGGATGAGCAGAGGAATGAATGCTTCGAAAGATATTGAACGAACGGCCCAACTGGCAACAAATTGCCGAAGAGAACGGCTTTGTGTTCCATCACGTCGATGGCGAAGTCTACTGGGATGAACGTGCTTGCTGGCAGTTCTCGCTGCGCGAAGTCGAGGATGAGATAGAGGATCCGACGACTGAGCTTTACGCCATGTGCCTTTCGTTGGTCGACGATGCGTGCTCGAACCAGGAGATCATGGAGCAGCTCGCAATTCCGGAACCTATGTGGGATGTCATCGCCAACAGCTGGCGCGAAGGCTCCATATCGCTCTATGGCCGGTTCGACTTCGCATATGATGGCAGCGGGCCAGCCAAACTGCTCGAGTTCAATGCCGACACTCCCACCAGTATCTACGAGACCGCATTCTTCCAGTGGGGCTGGCTTGAAGACATGATCGCGCTCGGCGAGCTGCCGCCTGACGCTGACCAGTTCAACCGCCTGCACGAAGCGCTTATCGATCGCTTCAAAGCCATTTTGAATCCGGGCAGCCTGCTGCACCTAAGTGCCGTTGCTGACCATGTGGAAGACCGGACGACCGTTCTGTATCTGGAAGATCTGGCCGGGCAGGCCGGGCTCGAAACCCGCTTCGTGGCGATCGACAGCATCGCGCTCGACGACAAGGGCAACTTTGTCGATCACGAGGGTTTTCGCATCGGCGCACTGTTCAAACTCTATCCCTGGGAAGACATGATGCGGGAGGAATTCAGCCAATATGTCGACCCATCACGCACAATCTTTATCGAACCGGCATGGAAAGCGATCCTTTCCAACAAGGCAATTCTGCCGCTGTTGTGGCAACGGCACCAGGGGCACCGCAACCTGTTGCCTGCCTATTTCGCGGGCACGCCCGAAGCCACGAAGCTCGCAGTGACACCGCATGTGAGCAAACCGTTCTTCAGCCGCGAGGGAGCCGATATCAAGTTGTTCAACGGAACGGATCAATATGCCGGTCCGCGTCAAGGCTATGGTGCTGAAGGCAGCGTCGTTCAGGCGTTGGCACCGATGGCACGTTCAGGCACAAACCACGCTGTCATCGGAAGCTGGGTGGTTGGCGATGAAGCAGTTGCCATGTCGGTGCGCGAAGACTCGAACCCGATCACACGCGATCTCGCGCGCTTCTTGCCACATGTTATCCTGGGCTAGGCCCTAATGCGCGATCACGATCGGAATCTGCGGGTCGCTCAGTGCGCGGTGGGTCACGCCGCCCCACAGCAACTCCGCCAGCCGCGAGTGACCATAGGCGCCCATGACCATGTAGCTGCAACCGCGCGCACGTGCCGCCGATAGTAACGTATCGGAGACCGGGGCATCGCCTTTAGGAATATCGACCATTTCGGATTCCACACCATGGCGGCTGAGATATTCTGCGCCATCTGTGGGCGGAAGGTCGAACCGTTGGCGTTCGTCCTCTTCCGTGACTGTGGCGAGTGTGACCTTGCTCGCCTTCCGGAGTATCGGCACAGCAGCACGCAGCGCGATGCTTGCTTCGGTTGACCCGTTCCAGGCAACCATCGCCGGACCGGAGCAATCGAAGCCGGTCTGCCCCTGAGGGACCACCAGAACCGGCGTGCGCGCCCGCATCACCAGGTCGCCGACGAGATGCGAGGTCCGCGGGTCATTTTCTCCGATGTCGCGCGATCCCACTACTACCAGATCGTGGATCGCCGACTGTTCAAGCAACCGATGCTCCGCCATTCCGTACTGGAAGATCCAATCCCAGGAGACGTCTTCATTGGCGAGGTCCGCCTCGATCTTCTCGCGGAGTTTCGCGGCATTCTCCTTGATGACCGGCATCGCCGCTTCGAGCACTGACCCGTAGATATCACCCGGCGCAAAGACTTCGAACGACACGGCCTGCAGGCAAGTGACATGGCCGTCGAAGGTGCGCGCAATGTCCAGTGCGCTCTGCAGGCGCCCTTCAAGGCCATCGTCGTCGTTAATGTGAACCAGGATCGATTTCATCGTCTGTCTCCTTTGTGCCGCGAACCCTATCTGAAAACGCCACCCGAAGACCGCTACCCTCCCCTTCGACTGTATCACGAAGGTTAGGAGAACTGAGCTAAATTTCATTGACACAGATCAATTTTCTGGAGGTCTGTGTCTGCGCTGGAACGTCATATCCGACAGCAAACTGCCCGGCGCGCCGAACCCGAAAATTCGCAGGCTAACCAGATCCCGTTTTCCGGCGAGAACTTGTTAACCTGTTAGCGCTACCAAGCTCACAAGGGCGGAGACCAAGCATGAGGGTAGCCAGGGAGAGGCATAAGGGGCCAAATGGCCTGGCGCACAACCGGCGCGGCCATTGGGGGGCCGAGTTGGTGGTGGCCGTTGCCGCCCTGCTGACATGGCTCGCTTGCTACAACCGCGAAACGCTGACAAGTCTCGAACAGGAATTCGGGCCCGCCGATGACGGCCCTCGCTTCGCGAGCTATCAATATGGCGATCAGGACAACAACGGAACATCCACCGTTTCCGTGATCGAGGGTGAGAGCCTTGCCTGGCTCTGTGACCTGCAAAAGACTTACAAATACGGTTATTGCGGTTTTGGCGTGGTGTTCGACCAGTATCATACCGGTAGGGGTCTTGACCTCAGCCGGTACGACCGCGTGAACCTCACCTTGAATTATCAGGGATCGAGCCAATCGCTGCGGCTTGCCATCAAAGACAAGAATCCGCGATACGCGGAGCTCGGCGCTCCGAATGACGAGAAGGTCAACCAGGCAAGCATTGCCGTATCGCCCGGCCAGCAGACAGTCGCTCTCGACCTCGACCAATTCGCCGTTGTCGAATGGTGGAAGGAAGCGGCCAGCAAGCCGTCAGTCATCCTTTCGCAGCCGCGCTTTGACAATGTCACTGCCATAGAACTGCTGACCGCGATCGACTCCGAAGCTGGTCAGCAGTCGCTGCGGATCGAGCGGATTGGCTTCAGCGGCCAAATGATGAGTATCGAGACGTGGTATGGCGGGATTGCAATCGCGTGGCTGCTGCTGATCGGTTCGATAATGCTTCAACGCCGACGCGATGCTCAACAGTGGAGGCGGCGGCTTGCCGAGTTGATGCGGGCCACGGTCGATTCAATCCCTCATATGGTGTGGTCGCTCGACCAGGAAGGGAGAACATCCTTCAACAAGAGGTGGGAGGAGTTTACCGGAATTCCTTTCGACAACGTCGATAGGCCCGCCCTGCTGCGGCTGGTCCATCCAGACGACGTGCGGGAAGCGGCCAGACGGTGGAATGAGGGCCTTCGTTCCGGATCGGAGTTCAGTATAGAACTTCGATTGCGCCACCACTCGGGCGAACACAGATGGGTGCTCGCCCGCGCGGTTCCCTCACACACGACCGATGTTGCGGTCGCCGGATGGTATGGCACCTGTACCGATGCTCACGATCGCGTCATTGCGCAGCAGGCCCTGAGTGCCAGCGTCAAGAAGGAGCGCAAGCGTTCGCAGCAGTTGAAGTGGTCGAGCGAGCATGACTCGCTCACCCGCTTGCCGAACCGACGTGCTTTCGAGGCACGGCTCGACCAGATCATTCTCGGACCGGAAACATCCGGGGCGCAATTGGGCTTGCTGCTGATCGACATGGATTACTTCAAGCACACCAACGACACGCTGGGGCATAGCGCGGGCGACGAATTGCTGAAGGCAATTGCAACTCGCCTGAAGAGGTCGGTTCGCAGTCAGGATTTCGTAGCCCGGATTGGCGGTGATGAGTTCGCGGTCATCCTGTCGGACCTCAATTCCAAGGAAGACCTGACCGCAATCTGCAAGAAGGTCGTCTCGGCAATCCAGCAGACGCTGAACCTAGACGATCATGCTATTCGCCCAAGCGCGAGCATTGGCGGGGCAATTTGCCAACAGAGCAAAGCCGAAACGGGTGACTTCCTGAAGATGGCAGATGCCGCGCTCTATGCGCTTAAACGTTCGGGGCGCGGGGGATTCCGGCTCTTCGAGCCCTATATGCTGGACGACGTCAAGCAGGCTGCGTTCCAGCTAGCCTGTGCCCGCGACGCGATTGTCGATGGCAGCATTACCGCCGTCTATCAGCCGAAGGTCGCTCTGTCGGACGACACGATTGTTGGCTTCGAAGCGCTACTTCGCTTGAAGTCTCCCGGAGGCATTCTGGGCCTCCCGCAAATGCTTGCAGAAGCCTTTAACGACTATGAGCTGGCGGCCAAGATCGGTGAGGCAATGCAGATGCGGGTGGCTCGCGATGTCAAGCAATGGATCGACGCCGGCATCGACTTCGGTCGGGTATCCATAAACGCCGCCCCGGCCGAGTTCCTGCGTGACGACTACGCGGAACGGCTGCTCGGAATACTTGAGCGATTTGGCGTGCCTCCCAGCTGCATCGAAATTGAGGTAACGGAATACGCGTTCATCGAACTCGGCTGGGAATATGTCGCACGGGCGCTCGACCAACTTAAGAGTGCCGGTGTGGAAATCTCCCTCGACGATTTCGGCACCGGGCATTCGTCACTCTCACATATCCGCGACTTCCCTGTCGGCCTGATCAAGATTGACCAATCCTATACCAGGCTGATTACCGAAGACGGCGCGATTGCCTCGCTGGTCAGCGGATTGGTCCATCTCGCCTGTAGCCTGGGCCTGAAGGTTGTCGCCGAGGGCGTCGAGACCACAAGGCAATTGGAACTCTTGCGCGAAATGGGTTGCCATTATGTCCAGGGGCACTTGCTGGGCTATCCGGTCGAGGGTGCGCAAGTGCGGGAATGCCTCGCAGGCAAAGCGCGTCTGGAGCCCGCGCTGGTCGCTTCCTCTCGTGTCGCGTGACGCCAGGCGCCGCCGCGTGAACGTACTGTCCCTCCGGACGTTCCCTGCAGAACGAAGCGGAAGCTGGCCCCGGACAGTCCAGGCCCTTGTCTGCCTCCGGTTCGCTAGCCAACGATCCTTTAGTTAGCTGCCCGCGTGGTAGAAATCGTAGATTTTCCGCGCCACGGCGTCCGAAACCCCTGGTGCACGTTGGAGGTCCTCCAGCGAAGCCGCGCGAACCTTACCCGCCGTGCCGAAATGCAGCAGCAGCGCGCGCTTGCGGGCCGGGCCGATACCGGGAATCTCGTCGAGCGGTGAAGCCGTGATAGCGCGGCTGCGCTTGGCCCGGTGCGCGCCGATGACATAGCGGTGCACTTCGTCGCGCAGGTTCTGGAGGTAGAACAGCAGCGACGAATTGGTGGGCAGCGTCTTCTCGCGCCCGTCAGGGAAGTGGAATACTTCGCGTCCTTCGCGTCCGTGATGCGGCCCCTTGGCGATGGCGATCAGCGGCACATCCTCTATGCCCAGTTCCTCCAGCGTGTCACGCACAGAAGACATCTGCCCCTTGCCGCCGTCGATCAGCACCAGATCGGGCCAGGTCCCGCCCTCACGCTCTGGGTCTTCCTCCATCGCGCGGCTGAACCGCCGCCGCATCACCTCGCGCATCATGCCGAAATCGTCATTCGTCTGCGCTTCCTTGATGTTGAACTTGCGATACTGGTTCTTGAGGTAACCTTCAGGCCCCGCGACGACCATCGCGCCGACTGCTTTCGCGCCCTGGATATGGCTGTTGTCGTACACCTCGATCCGCTGCGGTGGACCTTCCAATTCGAGGAAATCGGCCAGCTCGCGCTGAATTTTCGCCTTGGTGCCGCTTTCAGCCATGCGACGCTCAAGCGCTTCGCTGGCATTGCGGCTGGCCTGCTCCATCAGCTTGCGCCGCTCGCCACGCTGCGGGACCGAGAGCGTAACCCTCTTGCCCGCCAGCTCGCTCAGTGCCTGTTCGATCAGCTCTGCTTCAGGCAGCGCGCGGTCGACCAGTACAGTCGGCGGCGGCGGCACTTCCTCATAGAATTGCAGAATCACGTCGGAGAGCACCTCAGCCTCCTCCACATCCTTGGTGTGCGTCGGGAAGAAGGCGCGGTGGCCCCAGTTCTGCCCACCACGGATGAAGAAGGATTGGATGCCGACCTGCCCGGCCTTCGCCGCAAGCGCGAACACGTCTGCATCGCCCACGCCCTGCGCATTAATCGCCTGTGATCCTTGAATGAAGGTCGCCGCGCGCAGCCGGTCGCGCAGGATCGCGGCGGTTTCGAAATCGAGATCCTCCGCCGCCTGCTGCATCTGCTTCTCGAGATCCTGCTGCACCTTGCCCGATTTTCCAGCGAGAAAGAGCTTCGCCTGATCGACCAGCGCGGCGTAATCTTCCTCTCCGATCCGCCCGACGCAAGGCGCACTGCAGCGCTTGATCTGGTAGAGCAGGCAGGGCCGATCGCGACGACTGAAAAAGCTGTCAGTACAGGATCTTAGAAGGAACAGCTTCTGCAATGCGTTAATTGTCGTATTGACGCTGCCCGCGCTGGCGAAGGGCCCATAATAATTGCCCTTGGCCTTGCGTGCGCCGCGATGCTTCATGATCCGCGGATATTCGTGATCGGCGCGCAGCAGGATGAAAGGGAAGCTCTTGTCGTCGCGCAAATGGACGTTGAAGGGCGGGCGGAAGCGCTTGACCAATTGCGCTTCCAGCAGCAGCGCTTCAGCTTCAGAATTGGTGGTGACAATCTCCATGCTGCGGCACTGGCTGACCATGCGCAACAACCGGTTGGTCAGTCCCTGAACCTGCGTGTAGTTCGCTACGCGGTTCTTCAGCGCGCGCGCTTTACCGACATAGAGCACGTCGCCGCGCGCATCGAGCATGCGATAGACGCCGGGCACCGGTTTGAGTGTCTTCACCGTCTCGCGGATCGCCTTGATACCCGCTTCGAGGTCTGGCTGCGCGCTGGCGACGGTATAGGTTGCCCGCTCCTCGTTGAAGCGGGCGGCACCTCTGGGGTCGTTGGGTGATCCTGCGGGAGTGCGCGCCATACTCGGCAAATAGGAATCTTGCGCGCAAATGGCAAAGCCGCGATGGGGCTATGGTGGAAAGTCATTACGATGCGATTGTTCTGGGTGCCGGTGCTGCCGGGCTGATGTGCGCCGCGCGCGCCGGGCAGCGCGGCAAGCACGTGCTGGTACTTGAACGAGCCGAATCGCCGGGCAAGAAGATCCTGATCTCGGGTGGCGGGCGCTGCAATTTCACCAATATCGGAGCGGGTCCGGCCAATTACATCTCGGCCAATCCGCATTTCGCCAAGAGCGCCCTCGCCCGCTACACGCCGCGCGACTTCCTCGACCTCGTCGAAAGTTACGGCATAGATTGGCATGAAAAGACGCTGGGGCAATTGTTCTGCGATGGTTCGGCACGGCAGATCCTCGACATGCTGCTGGCCGAATGCGCGAAAGGAGAAGTCGAAGTGCGCTGCGGCGAAGAAATCGCCAGCGTGGCGCAAAGCGACGGAACATTCACTGTATTGACGCAGAGCGGCACATACAGCGCCCTCGCCCTGGTGATCGCAACCGGCGGCCCCTCCATCCCCAAGATGGGCGCCACCGGCTTCGCCTATGACCTCGCCCGCCAGTTCGGGCACAAGGTGGTCGAGCCGCGCCCCGCCCTCGTCCCGCTTACATTGGGCGGCGAGGAAGTGCTGTTCCGCGAGATCTCGGGCGTCTCCGCGCCGGTGGTCGCGCAAGCGGGCAAGGCTCGCTTTGCCGAAGCTGCGCTGTTTACCCATCGCGGGCTCAGCGGCCCAGCGATCCTGCAAGTCAGTTCCTACTGGAAGCCGGGTGAGCCGGTGACGGTCGATTTCCTGCCCGATTGCAGCGAGGGCTGGTTGCTCGCCCGCAAACGCGAGACACCGCGCGCGACATTGCGTTCGGTGCTGCGCGAAGCATTGCCCGACCGTCTCGCCGATATTCTTGCGGATAAACTCTCGGTGGATGTGGAACTGGGCAATATGCCCGACAAGTCGTTGCTCGACGCTGAGTCGCGGCTCGCGCGCTGGACGTTCCATCCCAATGGCAGCGAAGGTTTCGCCAAGGCCGAAGTAACCTTGGGCGGCATTGCGACTGCCGAACTTTCCTCCAAGACCATGGAATCAAAACGAATTTCAGGTCTCTACGTTATTGGAGAAGCGGTGGATGTGACTGGCTGGCTGGGCGGCTACAACTTCCAATGGGCCTGGGCCAGCGGGGTCGCGGCAGGCGAAGCGCTTTAGCCCGGAAGTCGTGCCGCGCCATCGCGAGCCCGCCTTCCGCAAGGGAACTTCTTGACGGCGACGGCAAGTTGACCGCCAGAAGCCATCTGGTAGCGTTCTCACTCAAAGCCCGCAGATGCGCCGCGAAGCGGTGGCGCGGGACGAATGCGCTGAAGCAGCAAAGCGGTAGCGCGGGATGAAAACGGGAGAGTACCTTTGCGGCAACTCCAGGGCATGGATGCCTCCTTTGTAGCGCTGGAAACGCGCAATTCGCCGATGCACATCGGCTCGATCCTGATTTATAATCCAGAGACCGCACCCGGCGGCTTCGTGCGTTTCAAGGACATTCTCGGCTTCCTGGAAAGCCGTATGCAGCTTTCCCGCACGGTCCGTCAGCGGCTGGTGCGCGTGCCCTTCGACCTCGATTATCCCTATTGGATCGAGGACCCGGATTTCGACCTCGAATATCACGTCCGCCACGTGGCCCTGCCCAAACCGGGCGACTGGCGGCAATTGTGCATCCAGGCGGCACGAATCTTTGCGCGGCCGCTCGATCTCGACCGCCCGCCGTGGGAGTTCACCGTGATCGAGGGGATCGATAATGTCCCCGGAGTTGCCAAAGGCAGCTTCGCCATGGTGACCAAGGTTCATCATGCGGCGATCGACGGGATGAGCGGAATCGACCTGATGGAAGCAATGCACACGCTGCGGCCTGACGAACCGGCGCCTGACAAGCCCGACAAGTGGAAGCCGGAACGTGTGCCCAACCCGATGGAACTGCTGGGCAAGAGCTATTTCAACGCAGTGACCAATCCGCTGAAACAGTTGGAGGTCGCCGCCAAGGCTGCACCGGGCCTTGCCAAGACGATCAAGGGTCTGATCTCCAAGGAGTTCAACCTGTCGGGCGAGATGGTCGCGCCGAAGACCCGCTTTAACCGGGTGATTTCGGCGCATCGCGTCGTCGAAGGCCGCAGTTTCAATCTCGCCGACATCAAGGCGATCCGCGCGCTCGAACCAGGATGCAAGGTCAACGATGTGTTCCTTGCGATCGTGGGCGGAGCTCTGCGGAAATACCTCCTTTCCAAGCAGGACCTGCCCAAGAAGACACTCACCGCTATGGCCCCGATCTCGGTCCGGTCAGAGGGCGAGAAGGGCGATATGGGTAACCAGGTCGCGGCCATGATCGCCCCACTGGGTACGCATATCGAAGACCCTGCAGAACGGCTGGCGTTCGTCCATTCGCGCACGGTCAATTCCAAGGCGATGACCAATGCGATCGGCGCGCGCAACATGACCGAGGTGAGCAAGGTTTCGCCCGCGCTCTACATGTCGCTCGGCGCGCAGCTCTTCACCAAGCTCGGTCTTGCCAATCGCGGCGTCGGCCCGCCCTTCAGCACCGTCGTCACCAATGTTCCCGGCCCACCGATCCCGATCTTTTCGAGCGGCGCGCGGCTGGAAAGCATGATGGGGCTGGTTTGCCTCAATGACGGGCTCGGCCTGGCGCATGTGGTCCAGAGCTATTGCGATCGGGCGACGATCTCCTTCACCGCCTGCCGCGAAATGATGCCCGATCCCGAGTTCTACATCGAGTGCATCCAGGCAAGCTTCGACGATTTGCTGGCGGCGGCGAAAGCGCTCGAAGGCAAACAGTCTCCAGCAAAAGCGAAGACCAAGGCGGCGGCGAAGGCAAAGCCAGCGGCAAAACCGAAAGCGAAAGCTGCCTCCAAGGCCAAAGCTGCGCCCAAACCTAAAGCTACGCCAAAGCCCAAGGCTGCGCCCAAGCCGAAGCCCAAGGCTTCACCAAAGAAAAATGCGCCCACCAAGGGCAAGGCAACCAAAGCCACAGCGCGGGCAAAACCGAACAAGTCAAAATAGACGGGAGCACATTAGTGGCCACAATCGCCATGACGCACGACGAATACGAACTCGAGAGCGAACTGAGCGCAACGCCGCCCAGCCCGCTATGGACCTTGCTGGAAGGGCGCGCCTTTTTCGAGCTCGGTGCTTTCTATCTCTCGCGCCCATTCCTCAGCCAGCTGCCAAGCGGCGATGGACATTCGGTGATGGTGCTGCCGGGCTTTATGGCCTCGAACAGTTCGACCGTGCCGATGCGCCGCCTGCTCAGCGATCTTGGCTATGCTTCGCATGGCTGGAACAGCGGACGCAATGTGCGGGTCGACACCGAACTCCTCCACCGGCTCGAAAGCCAGCTTGCAAAGCTCAATGATGAAAGCGGACGAAAGGTCTCGCTGATAGGCTGGAGCCTGGGCGGCGTATTGGCGAGGGAACTGGCCAAGCTTCATCCCGATCGCGTGCGGCTGGTGATTTCGCTTGGCAGTCCGATCAGCGACGATCGCGGCCATACCAATGCAGCCAAGCTGTTCGAATTCTTCAATGGCGAGGAACCGGAAGCAATGCGCGGCGGCCGTTTTGAAGGGCTCAACATCGCGCCGCCCGTGCCGACGACTTCGATCCTGACCAAGACCGATGGCGTGGTGCATTGGCGCGGTTCCGTCCAGCAGCCAAGCGAAACACCGAGCGAGAATATCGAAGTCTATGCCAGCCATTGCGGACTGGGCGTCAACCCTTCCGTGATGGTCGCCATCGCCGACCGGCTGGCCCAGGCGGAAGGCGAATGGGCGCCTTTCGAACCTTCAATGGCGCAGCAATGGATGTTCCCGACGACAGGATTCTCCTGATCGCCGGCTCCCACAACTGCGCTGGGTTCAGAACAGTTTGCGGAAGTCGATGCCCAGATATCGTCCGGTTGGGTCGATCAGGAAGGGCTGGTAGCTGAGCGGAACGTCGCCGTTTGAATCGGTCACTCGGCGGCGCGCGTCGAAGACATTGTCCGCGCGCAGCGAGATACGGAAGTTCTTGAGAAAGCCCGCGTCTTTCCTGAACACCTGGCCAAGGTCGGCAAAGACGCGCAGGTCGAATCTTGCGAGATCGGCGAAATGGAGATCGGTGCTGCCGGGCAACCCACTGCCGTCGATGCGTGTCTTTCCGGTATAGGTGCCCGAAACGCGCATCCCCCAGCCATTCCGGAACAATCCAGCTTCGAGCCGCGCGGAATGGCGCGGCTTGCCGCTGCCAACGGCCGCATCGCCATCGAGCAGGTCAAGCAGAGGCCCGCCATCGGCGATGAGGATCATGTTTTCCAACTCAACCGTGTGCGTGAGGCTTAGGAAGTAGCGCCCCCGTCCGTCTCCACCGGGTCCGGAGACAGGCAGGCCGCGCCGCCTGCCACTTCGCGGCTGGCTCGGTTGCCCTTGCCCCTGCGACGCACCGGCAGGGCCAGCACCACCTCCACCCGGCCCGCCCCTGCCCATGGCAGAAGGATCGAAGCTGCAGATTCGCTCGCGGAATCGGGCGATCTGCTCGCGATCGATCGAACCGTCTTCGGCGCGGAACCGCTCCACCATTCGCGCAGCGCGTTCGGGGTCGAAATCGGGGAATTGCTGGGAGAGATCGTCGCCGCGAGCTACTGCCTCCGCGAGTTGCAGCAGCACGGCTTCTCCATCGTCCGCGCATACGCGCTCGCGAAAACGCATGAAGGCGGCGCGTTGCTCCTCGCTCGGCGGCCCACCGGGCCTTCCAGCCCCGGGCCCTCCCGCACCGGGAGGGCCGAAGCGTCCCGGTCCTCGAGGTGGAGCGGCACCGTCACGCGGTGGCCCGCCAGCACCCATTCCCTGCGGACGCGCCTTGCCGAAGCTACCCCGCGTGACCAGCCCGAAGGATAGCCGCTTGGCACGTGTTGCCGCGAAAGTGACGGGGCGAACATCCCCCAATATCAGCCTCCCGCTGGCATCGCGCGTTATGCGGTCGGGAAAGGCCGCCTCGATCTCGGCAGTCGGGAGAGGAAGACTGCCGGTGACATCGTTCGAGCGATTGCGGACATAATCGACCGAGAAGCGGGTGTTCTCCCAGAATGGCAATTCCCAGTTGAGCGAGAACTTCCAGTCCTTCCGCGATTCCGACTTGAGATCGGGATTGCCGCCGGAGATGATCGTGGCGAGCACCGTTTCACCTCGAACGAAATCGAATACCGGTACGTTGAAGCTTTGCACCTGCGGATTGCCAAGCTGGCTCAAGCTCGGTGCGGCTTCGGACTCGATATAGGTTGCCGCCAGCGTCAGGTTGTCGGCCACGCCCCATGTCAGCCCGGCGCTCCAGTCATTGAGAGTTCCGAAGTCGGACAGGTCCTCCACGCTTGCGTCGAAATTGGCACTGAGACTGCCGATCTTGCCCCATGCTCCGTCGCGCTCTGCAATGGGCACAGTGACATTCACTCCGCCCCGCAACCTGCGCCGTGTAAGGCCGATGGCACTGTTCGATCGCGTGTCATCGCTTTCGATCCGCTTCCAGTCGAAATCGAGATTGAATGTGGTCGAGACTTCGCCTGCGGGAAGATCGAGAGGATTGCCGCGCAAGGTGGCCTTGCTCGTTGTCGTGACGGTGCGGGTCGATGCCGTGTCGAAACCGTTTCCGGCATCGCTCGGCAGGATGCCGTCGAGCGCAAGCGTTCCAGCCAGCGCGGCGTCCACCAGAGCCTGCGTTTCAGCGCGGCGATCAATCTGTGTTTCGCTGTCCGCAATGATCGCGTCGAAGGTGGTTGTCAGGTCGAATTGCCCGACCCTTCGGTTCAGCGATCCGGCGAGCGAATATTTGTCGCTTGATGTGCGCCGTTCCAGCGGGCTGTTCTCACCGAAAGTACGCAGGGCCGAATTGCCCGAAGGATCGGTCAACAGGACTGTGTTCAGGCCCGAAAGGCCTCGGCTCTCGTCGCGCTCGTAGGTTGCGTTCAGACTGATCGAGGAACCGCTTTCGAGGATTGCCTTGGCCCAGTTGGCGGTCGCTTCAAGACTGAATGTATCGGGCACGAGGCTGCGATATTGAGCGGGATCCGGATCACCCGGCAGATCGGACCGCGAGCCATCGGCCTGGATGACCCCGCGTTCGGCCTCTGTCAGCATGGAAAGGTCGCGTGTTTCGACGTTGAAATTGAGACGTGAGCCCTTGTCGATCGTGAGCAGTGTGGCTTCCTGTTCGGTGCGCCAGTAGCCGCCCCGGTCCGGGGCCTCGAACGCGGCCTCAAGTTCCCGGCTCGAAAAGTTCTCCTTCAGGATCATGTTCACGACACGCCGATCGGGCGGATAGCCGAAACGTTGCGCCACTTCTTCCGGCAGGACCTCTACCTTCGCGATCGCTTCCGGGGGGTAGGAGCGCATTTCACGAAAGCTGCCGATCCGTATGCCATTGACGAGGAACACTGGCGGGCCGCTGTTCCGCCCGCGCGAGGATCCGGTCTGCGGGGAAATGGCTTCAAGCAGGTCCGCAACCGAAGTCGCGCCGAGCGCCTGGATATCCTCTTCATTGAGTTCGAGCACCGGCGCCTGTTCGACATCGAGCTGCCCACGTAGCCGCTCGCCCCTCACCACAATGGCATCGCCTGGTGCGCGGTCGCCATCGCCGGTTACGGTGTTGTTGGCCTGTGCCTCTGCGGGCGCATCTTGCGCCTGCAACTGGGCCGAAGTTAGCGCTATCAGCGCACATCCAAAGGAGAGCTTCGTGGAGAATGTCATCCGGCCGGATTTCCCCGAATTCGACTGATTGCACAACCGTTTGAAATGTAACGAATTGCACCAATTGTCGCAAAAACTTGTCTCGTGATCGCCCATGCGCCCGATCGCCAGCTTGCGCTCAAGGCTTTCCTTTTTTCCCCGGCGCAGCTAAAGGGCGCGGCCAAAGACACGCTGTTAAACAATTTAAGGACTTACATGGCCAAGGAAGAACTCCTCGAAATGCGCGGCAAGGTGGTGGAATTGCTGCCCAACGCGATGTTCCGGGTCGAGCTCGAAAACGGTCACGAGGTGCTGGGCCACACAGCAGGCAAGATGCGCAAGAACCGCATCCGCGTGCTGGTGGGTGACGAGGTTCTTTGCGAACTTACCCCCTACGACCTGACCAAGGCGCGCATTACCTATCGCTTCATGCCTGGCCGGGGCGGCCCTGGCCCGCAATAAGCGCGCCGCTCTGACATGAGCGCGCTTCCTTCAGACATGCGGCTTGTTCTCGCTTCTGCCAGTCCTCGCAGGCGCGAGCTGATCGCGCGTCTCGGGATCGAGCCGCACACCGTCCAACCCGCCGAGATCGACGAGACACCGCACAAGGGCGAACTGCCGCGCGACTATGCCGTGCGGATGGCACGCGAGAAGGCACTGGCCGTTACCTCGCAGGACCATGTGCTCGCGGGCGATACGGTGGTCGCGGTTGGTCGACGTATCCTTCCCAAGGCGGAGGACGAAGCGACCGCACGGCGCTGTCTCGAACTGATGTCCGGTCGCCGTCACCGCGTCCTCTCGGCGATCGCCCTGCGCGCGCCCGACGGGACATTGCGAGAGCGTCTCAATGAAACAGTGGTGCGCTTCAAACGACTCAGCGAGCAGGAGATTGACGCCTATCTTGCCACAGGGGACTGGCACGGCAAGGCTGGCGGATATGCCATACAAGGGGCAGCCGAAGGGCTGATCCAGTGGATACAGGGCAGCCATTCGGGCGTGGTCGGTCTGCCGCTCTATGAAACGCGCGCGCTCCTGAAAGCGGCAGGGTTCTCCATTGGCTGAGTGGCTCGTCGAGCACGGCATAGGCGAGAGCCGTGCGCTGCTGATCGATGGTAGCAAGGTGCTGGCTGCAAGGCTGCACTGGCCGGGCGAACTGGCCGCCGGATTCGTCGAAGATGCTGTGCTCGTCGCCAGGTCCAAAGGCGGTGCGCGCGGCCGCGCTCGCTTTGCCAGCGGCGAAGAGGCGCTGGTTGACCGCCTGCCGAAGGATGCCAGCGAAGGTGCCACGATCCGCCTGGAAGTGACCCGCCCGCGGATGGCCGAGGTCGGACGGCAAAAGCTCGCTCAGGCACGGCCAACAGACGAGCCGCTTCGCCCCGCCCCCAACCTTGAACAGCAGACCGGCGGAAAAGTCGTCCGCCACTTTCCCGCAGGGCTTTGGGAAGAGGTGTGGCAGGCAGCCTCGCAAGGCACAGTGGATTTTGCGGGCGGTTCGCTGCTTTTCAGCGTGACGCCTGCCATGACACTGATCGATATCGACGGCGAAGGTTCACCGCGCGAACTGGCCCTTGCGGCAATTCCAGCGCTTGCCAATTGCCTGCGCCAGTTCGATCTGGGCGGTTCGATCGGGATCGATTTCCCGACCATATCTGACAAGGCGGGACGCAAGGCAGTGGATGAAGCGCTGTCTGCGGCGCTGGCCGAATGGCCGCACGAGCGCACCGCGATGAACGGCTTCGGATTCGTGCAATTGGTCGCACGACTTGAATGCCCATCACTCCTGCATCGCTTCGCCCAGTCGCGCGTTGCGACCTGCGCGCGCATGGCACTGCGAAGCGCAGAGCTGGTCGAGGAACCTGGTGCATTGCTCCTCACCGTACACCCCGCGCTGAAAGCCAAGCTCAAGCCCGGATGGCTGGAGGAACTCGCCCGCCGCACGGGCCGCGAAGTGCGGATTGCCACTGATCCCGCCCTTGCGCTCGAAGCCGGATTCGCGCAGGCGGTGCCGCTATGAACAAGCCCAAGCTCTGTCCCATTTGCAAGAAGCCGCGCGATCATGCGCTCAAGCAGCCAAGCGATAGCGCAAGTGAAAATCCATATGCGCCTTTCTGCTCCAGCCGTTGCCGCGACCGCGACCTGTCGCAGTGGTTCGGCGATGGCTATGCCGTGCCCGGACGCCCTGCCTCGCCGGAAGAAATAGCCAATGAAATCGTGCGCGAGGATCGGGACTGAATTGCCCCCTTGCCAAAGCGTCCCCGCTTCGCCATAGGGCGGCGCTCCAACCGCTCGCCGGTCGATGATGAAGGCCGCCGCCCGAGTGAATGCCCAGGTAGCTCAGTTGGTAGAGCATGCGACTGAAAATCGCAGTGTCGGTGGTTCGATTCCGCCCCTGGGCACCACATCGGCTCCCGCCTCTCCATCACCAACAGCGTAAGAAGAAGGACGCACCTGCCATGTCGCGTCGGCGCCAGATTTACGAAGGCAAGGCCAAGATCCTCTATGAGGGTCCCGAACCGGGCACGCTGATCCAGTATTTCAAGGATGATGCCACGGCATTCAATGCCGAGAAAAAGGGCACCATCAATGGCAAGGGCGTGATCAACAATCGCATCAGCGAGCATGTTTTCACGCGCCTTTCGCATATCGGAATTCCGACGCATTTCATCCGCCGGCTGAACATGCGCGAACAGCTCGTGCGCCAGGTCGAGATTGTCCCGATCGAAGTCGTGGTGCGCAATGTCGCGGCGGGATCGATCTGCAAGCGCCTCGGTATCGAGGAAGGCGAGCCGCTGCCGCACACGCTGATCGAATATTACTACAAGGATGATGCGCTGGGCGATCCGCTGATTGCCGAAGAGCACATCGCCTGCTTCAACTGGGCTTCGCCCGAAGAGATGCAGGACATCGCCTCCATGGCGATCCGTATCAACGATTTCATGTGCGGCATGTTCGCCGCGATCGACATCCGGCTGATCGATTTCAAGCTGGAGTTCGGCCGCATCTATGATGGCGATTACAGCCGCGTAATCCTGGCTGACGAGATCAGCCCCGATGGTTGCCGTCTGTGGGACATGAAGACCAACGAGAAGCTCGATAAGGACCGCTTCCGCCGCGATCTGGGCGGCGAGGAAGAGGCCTATCGCGAAGTCGCCCGGCGGCTGGGCCTGCTCCAGGGCGAGGACAATACACCCGGCGAAGTGTTCGACCTGTCGGCCCATCGCGGCAGGCTTCGCGGTTCACCCAAACCACCGAAGAAGTAGGCGCTAAGCGACGTAGCTTAACGTGATATCGCTCGGCGCAATCGTATGAGCGCTGCCGAGAATGTGGTCTCCGTCCACTTGCACCGGCGTGATGCAACGACCGAGCTCCACTCGTCGTACGCTGCGGATCTCTGCAAAGCCGAACCTGTCCACCGGCAGATGCAGCATGGCAGCCAAGCTGAAGGCAAGCGTTCGCAGCCGGGTCGAGCTGCGCAGTGTGATAAGCTCAATCGTGTGACTGGCCAGTGCTGCCTTGGGGCTAAGGCGGAAAGGCCCGGCATAGAAGGCGCCGCGCGAGACGATGACCGCTTCGGCTTCGCAGGAAAATGGCGTGCCATCGGCCAATTCGCCACGGAGAGAGATCGCACTACGCGGCCACTCACGCATCTGCTGCGCCATCGCGGCAACATAGGCAAGGCGGCCCACACGCGCCTTCAGCCCGCCCGAGACACGCGCCACGGCCGAACTGTCAGGCCCGATGCTAAGGCATGAAACGACCGGAAGTTCGCCCAATCGGTA
Organism: Altererythrobacter sp.; assembly: GCF_050299635.1. Classification (NCBI taxonomy): domain Bacteria; kingdom Pseudomonadati; phylum Pseudomonadota; class Alphaproteobacteria; order Sphingomonadales; family Erythrobacteraceae; genus Altererythrobacter; species Altererythrobacter sp. The sequence continues at coordinate 31,469 of NZ_JBNKWF010000007.1, read as the reverse complement.
AAGTGGCGATTTCAGCCAGGTTTCCGGCCCCCGCGCCCAGGCTTGTGCGAGTTGCTGTGCGAATTGGTCGGGCCTGCGCGAATAGCCGATCTCCCGCGCCACCAGGTTGATCGTGCCTGATGGCGCGACCGCCAGCGGAACCTGCCCAGCCCGTTCACCGAGCGCTTGCACAACGTCCCGCACAGTACCGTCACCACCATGCACACATACGAGTTCCGCATCGGGCGCGATACTGACGCCATCTGCTGCGGTTGCGACTGGCCGTACTACAAACCCCGCATTTTCCAGCGCCGCGACAAAGCGGCCCATGCGCCTTTCGCTGAAACTGCCGGAACAGGGGTTGAAGACGAAATCGACGATTGCCACCGGGCACTTCTTAGCCGCTTGTTTGAGGCGGGCAAATCGCCATTCATCCGCTTGTCACCATCTCGCGGCTAGGGCACCAAGCGATGATGCGTTTCGCCACTGCTTTCCTCGCCGCATTCGCCGCCACGCTCGCCCTTCCAACGGCCTCTGTCTTGGCGCAGGATGCGGTAGCCGAGAGACCGGCGGAGAAACCGCTATGGGCTTTCGAAGATAGCGACATCCCGGTCGATCCGGCCTTCCGGTTCGGCGTGCTCGACAATGGCATGCGCTATATCCTGCGCGAAAACGCCACGCCTGAGGGTACCGCGCTGGTTCGGCTGCACATTGGTTCCGGTTCGCTTGACGAGACGGACAAGGAGCGCGGCCTCGCTCACTTCCTCGAACATATGGCCTTCAATGGTTCAAGGCGGATACCCGAGGGCGAGATGGTCAAGCTGCTGGAGCGCGAAGGACTGGCCTTCGGCGCCGACACCAATGCATCGACCAGTTTTGAGCAAACCGTCTACAAGCTCAACCTTCCGCGCAATAACGAGGAGCTGCTCGATACAGCACTGATGCTGATGCGCGAAACCGCAAGCGAACTGTCGATTTCGCAGGAAGCGGTCGATCGTGAGCGCGGCGTGATCCTGTCCGAGCGGCGCGACCGGCGCAATTTCGCCTACAAGGAAATCGAGGACCGCCTGGCCTTCACGGTTCCCGGGGCACGCTATGCAGACAGACTGCCCATCGGCGTGATCGAAGTGCTCGAACATGCCAATGCTGACGATATTCGCGCCTTCTACCGGCGCACCTATGTCCCGGCGAATGCCGTGGTGGTGATCGTCGGCGATTATCCCTTAACGGAAATGGAGGCGATGGTGCGGCGCTGGTTTGGCGACTGGGAGGCCGCACCCGACCCGGCCAAACCAGAAGCCGGGCCTATCGATATCGCGCGCAGCAGCGACACCGACATCTATGTCGATCCCGCACTTCCCGAGCGCCTGCGAATCATGCGCTTCAGGCCGTGGGACGATCGACCGGACACCGTGGTGATGCGCCAACAGAATATCCTGCGGCAAGTTGGCTATGCGATCGTCAACCGGCGCTTCCAGGCGCTGGCGCGCGGCGAGGATGCGCCTTTTCGCGGGGCCGGTTTCGGCACTGGCGACGTATTCGAAGATGCGCGCATGACCAGCCTTGTGATCGATACCGAGGACGACGGCTGGGCCAGGGGCCTCGATGCTGCGACAGTCGAACTCCGCCGCGCATTGCAATATGGCTTCAGCCAGAGCGAAGTGGATGAACAGGTTGCGAAGATTCGCAGCGCGCTCGAAGCGAGCGTGCGGGGCAGCAGTACGCGAACCAACGGGGCGCTGATGAATGCGGCGCTAGGACTGCTGGATGAGCAGCGCGTTCCATCGACTCCCGAATCCTCGCTCGAACGCTTTGAGGCCTTTGCAAACTCGATTACGCCCGAAGCCACGCTGGCCGCACTACGCGATGACGCGGCAAAGCTGGCGGAACCCTTGATCCGGTTTGAAGGGCGCAGCGAACCCGACGGCGGAGCTCCAGCACTGCGGGCGGCCTGGGAAAGCGCAATGCAGATTGCGATCGCTGCACCTGAGAAAGCGGAGACGAAAGCCTTCGCCTACACCGACTTCGGACCACCCGGCGTAGTCGCATCCTACACGACAGACGATCGCTTCGGCTTCCACCTGGTCCGCTTTTCGAATGGCGTCCGGCTCACCCTTAAGCAGACCGATATCCGCAAGGACAAGATCAGCTTCCGTCTCACTCTCGATGGCGGACAATTGATGGAAACGCGGGAGGATCCACTCAAGACCGCGCTTGTTTCGTCAATTCCATCAGGCGGGCTCGGTGCACATTCACAGGATGAACTGGAAAGCGTTCTGGCTGGGCGTCGGGTGCGCCTCTCCGTGTCCTCTCAGGCGGAGGGCTTTCAGATGGGCGGCAGCACGACGCCCGATGATCTGCAACTTCAGATGCAGTTGCTTGCCGCCGCGCTCACCGATCCGGGATACCGGCAAGAGGGAGAAGAACGCTTTCGCCGTAATGTGAAGACCTTCTTCGCGAGCCTCGACGCAACGCCTGCGCAGGCGCTCGGCAACAAGCTTGGCGAGATCCTTTCGGATGGCGATCCGCGCTTCTCGCTCCAGCCGGAGGAAGCCTATCAAGACCTGACTTTCTCGCAACTTGCGGCAGATATTGGCGATCGCCTGAAGCACGGTGCGATCGAGCTTGCACTGGTGGGAGATTTCGAACCGCAGGCCGCAATTGACGCGGTCGCCGCAACATTGGGCGCGCTCCCAGCTCGCGAAGCCGATTTCCAACTCCGCGAAGCCGCCCGCACCCGCCAGTTCACACAGGATCACAGCACACGGACCGTGACCCATAGTGGCGAGCCAGACCAGGCGATGGTGCGGATGACCTGGCTGACAACGGATGATCGCGATCTTGCCGAGGCCCTTCGCCTGAACCTGCTCAACCGGGTTGTGGACATAGAGTTGCAGGAACAATTGCGCGAGGAACTGGGCAAGACCTATTCGCCGAGCAGCTCGAGCTCACCTTCCAAAACCTATCACGGCTACGGCACCTTCAGCCTGACCGCTTCGGTCGATGTGAATGAAGTCGAAGCGACCCGCGCAGCGATCCGCGCAATGCTGGCAGACCTTTTAGCCCGGCCGGTCAACGAAGATACGCTGGCAAGGGCGCGGCAACCACTGCTCGAGAGTTATGACAATATGCTCAAATCGCTCGGCGGTTGGATGTCGCTCGCGGACCTGGCGCAGAGCGAGGCCGACCGGCTGCAGCGGTTTATCGACGCGCCGGAGATCATCGAGAGTATCTCTGCAGAGGATATTCGCGCTACCGCGCAGCGCTATCTGGGCCCCGGCAAGGCGGTGGAGATCCTGGTCCTGCCGGAAGGCCAGACACGCTGATCGCGGAAAGCGTGGCAAAGCGACGCGCGGTGATTGCGATTGCGGCGGGAAACGCTATAGGCTCGGCGCATTCCACCAGACAGCGCCATCGTTGGAGATCCGCATGAAAGTCCGCATCCTGGTCCGCCTCAAGCCCGGCGTGCTCGATCCGCAGGGACGCGCGGTGCATCACTCGCTTGAACATCTCGGCTTCGACGGGGTTGAAGACGTGCGGATCGGCCGCATGATCGAGATGGAGGTGGCCGACGATACGAGCGACGACGCGCTCGACACCATGTGCCGGCAGTTGCTCGCCAATATGGTGATCGAAGATTATGTGATCGAGAGGCTCAATCAGGCGGAGCCTGTGTGATGGGCTTCCGCGCAGCCGTCATCACCTTTCCCGGTTCAAACTGCGACCGCGACATGGCGGTGGCACTGGAACTGGTTTCCGGCACTGCTCCGCTGAGGGTTTGGCACGGCGACGCCGACCTGCCCGAACGGCTCGACTTCATCGCCCTGCCCGGCGGCTTTTCCTACGGCGACTACCTGCGTTCGGGCGCGATGGCCGCGCGCAGCCCGATCATGCGCGCAGTCATCAAGGCCGCCGAAGCGGGCGTGCCCGTGCTGGGCATCTGCAACGGCTTCCAGGTTTTGACAGAGAGCGGGTTGCTCCCCGGTGCGCTGATGCGCAATGCGAGCCAGAACTTCATTTGCCGCACCGTGCCGCTGAAGGTCGAGAACAACCAGTCGCTGTTCACCAGCGCCTATGACGCAGGCGAGATTATCCGCATCCCCGTGGCGCATCACGATGGCAATTTCTTCGCCGACGAAGAAACGCTCGACCGGATCGAAGGTGATGGCCGCGTGGCCTTCCGCTACGCCGAACCGTGCAATGGATCGCGCCGCGATATCGCCGGAATCCTCAATGCTTCAGGAAATGTGCTCGGCATGATGCCGCACCCCGAACGGGCGGTCGAAGCCGAACATGGCTCAAGCGATGGTCGCAAATTGTTCGAAAGCGCGATTTCAGCTCTGGTTGACGCCTGACGTCGCAGCGCTGCGTCCGCCGCAGGTAGAATTGCCTCAGGCTGTGCGGCGCAGAGACTGGACAAACAGCTTGAGCGCGTTGTCCCCATCCATCGGGCGACCGAAATAGTATCCCTGGATCTTGTCGCAGCCGAGTTGCTGGATCAGGACCGCTTCCTCTTCCGTCTCGACGCCTTCCGCAGTGGTCGTCATCTCCAGACTTTGCGCCATGGCCACGACCGCACGGATAATCGCCAGGCTTTCAGCATTGTTGACGGCTGCGCCCTGGACGAAGGTACGGTCGATCTTGATGGTCGAGAACCGCAGTTTGCGTAGGTAGCCTAGCGAAGAATAGCCCGTTCCGAAATCGTCAAGCGCCACGCCGCAGCCCAGTGCCATGACCTGTTCCAGCGCGCTGCGGGCAATATTGGCATCGCGCAGGAAGATGCTCTCGGTCACTTCGATTTCCAGCCGCTCGGGGCGCAGCCCGCTGGCTGCCAGCGCCTCGACGACTTCCTTGGTGAAGCCCGGCTCCAGAAGCTGCTCGGGCGACACATTGACATTGACCTTTATGTGCTCGGGCCACTTGCGTGCTTCCATGCAGGCCTGGCGCAGCACCCATTTGCCAATCGGCACGATCAGCCGCGTGTCTTCCGCCAGCGGGACAAACTTGGCCGGACTGATCAGTCCATGGTCCTTGCTCTGCCAGCGAACGAGGGCTTCAAAGCTCACGATCTGGTGCTGGTGCGCATCGACGACCGGCTGATAATGCAGGACGAACTCGTCGTTTTTCAACGCATTGCGCAGCGCCGCTTCGAGCTGCCTGCGTTCTTCGGCCAGTGCGTGCAGTGTAGGTTCGAAGACACAGTGTTCGCCGCCGCCTTCATCCTTGGCTCGATAGAGCGCCAGATCGGCATTGCGCACCAGTTCCTCGACAGTCTTGCCGTCACGCGGGCCAATGGCGGAGCCCACGCTGGCGCCCACATAGAGCGTGTGATTGTCCACCTGATAGGGCTCGGAAAGACTCTCGATGATCTGTTTGGACACTCGCGACACGCATTGGGAATCCGAAGCGTCGCGGATAACCACTGCAAACTCGTCGCCGCCCAGGCGACCGCATAGCTGGTTCTCGTCCATCAAGGCCTTGAGCCGCGCCGCCACTTGAGCGAGCAGCTTGTCACCCACCTGGTGTCCGAGCGAATCATTCACCGCCTTGAAGCGATCGAGGTCGATCATCAGGAAGGCGCAACGAGACCGCCATTGCTCGACCTGTCGCAGCGCTTCGCCCAGCGCTTCGGTCAACTGCATGCGATTGGGGAGCGACGTAAGCGTATCGAATCGAGCTAGATAGGCGATCTTCTCCGACGATTCGCGCTGCGAGGTAACGTCGGAACCAACGCCGCGGAAACCCGCGAAATTGCCATGCCCGTCGCGCATTGGTGTGCCCGAAAGCTCCCACCAGCGGGACTTGCCGTTGATTGTCACTTCGACAATCAGGTTTGAAAAGCTTTCACGATTCGTCAGCCGGTCGGCCAGGTCATGGAGACTGCCAGGAAGGCATCCCGATTCCCAATTCGGCCCCGCAATCAGTTCAAGCAAGGACCTACCTTCCGCTTCCGACTGCTGGAGGCCGAGAGCGTAGGCGAAACGGGGTGAAATAGAGCGGACGCGGCGGCTCGTATCGATCTGCCACAACCAATCGGCATCGCCTTCCTCGAATTCGCGCAGAAGCAACGAGACGACTGCGTCCTTTTCGGCGACGCCGCTTTGGGCGATGCGCGCCTTGAGCCAGGTCTTTGCAACATCCAGCGTGCCGACACAGGCGATCGCGCAAAAGATCGCAACAATCGCAGCGAGCCCGACCTGTTCCCGGTGTACGAAGCCGACGGAGGCCGCTCCGCCAACCATCACGGTGAAGATCAGCACCGCAAGGGGGGACGAGGTCCGGAACATGATCGCGCCGAGAATCAGTGCGGACAGAGTCGTCCATATTGCAACCTGGACGAGGAACGATGCACTTCCGGCGAGAACCAGAGCGGGCATGCTCCACACGAAACCGCCAACGGCCGTAAGGGCAAGGTGATTGGCGAAGTCTCCTGGCGTTACCTTCACGCCATTCGATCTGGCGAAAGCAAGTTCGGTATTGGCTCTGTGAATGCCAATCCCCGCGGCAGCGAGAAACCAGAGCCCCAGCCAGATCGGCGAGGTCGTGGGCATCAGCAAGGCAACAACAATGGCAGCAAAACCAAGTTGGCCCGCCATCAGCACGCGTGCATGCTTTGCCAGCGCGGCAAACTGGATCGAACGCAAACGGCTCCACTCGCCGCCGCTCCAACGGGTAAGACCCAGGACGGAAACGATCGGAAGATTATCCGATTGATTCGGCAGTGGCGATTTCGACTGTTTCACCCGGCCGCGATTAACCAGAAAAGGTTATGGGCCGGTAAAGCAATCGCTTACTCGATAGTAACGGCTTTAGTTCCCGTAAACGCCACTATTTCAAACAACTGGCAGACTTCTCCCAGTTTCGCCCATCGAATGCGACAATGTCGGGAATCCAGCCGTGCCCATCGTCCAGGCAGTGAAAGTTTACACTCCAGCAATCGGGGTGTGAGCGCGGCTGATAGAAGCTCTTAACTCCGCATTTGGAGCAGAACAGATGCTCAGCTTGCCCGCTCCCAAAACGGTAGCTGGTGAGCGCATCATGCCCTTCCTCGAGCGTGAGGGCGCGGTGAGGAATAAAGACATGGAGATAGCCCGTCTGCGAACAGATCGAACAATTGCAGTCGAGCACTTCACGATCCGGATCGATTTCCGCCCGGAACCTGACCGCACCGCAGTGGCAGCCGCCGCCCAATATCATTCGACGGTGACGGATTTTGCCAGATTGCGCGGCTGATCGACATCCGTTCCCTTCACGCAGGCCGTGTGATAGGCCAGCAACTGCACGGGCACCGCATAGACCAGTGGCGCGATCAGCGGATGAACGCGCGGCATTTCGATCGTTGCAATGCAGCCTTCGCTCGCCTCGGCCAGCCCCTCTGCATCGGAAATCAGCACGATCTTTCCGCCGCGTGCACGCACCTCTTCCATGTTGGAGACGGTCTTTTCAAACAGCGGCCCGGACGGAGCGATCACGACCACCGGCACTTGATCGTCGATCAGTGCGATCGGGCCGTGCTTCATCTCGCCCGAAGCGTAACCTTCCGCATGTATATAGCTGATTTCCTTCAGCTTCAGCGCTCCTTCCAACGCCAAGGGATAGTCCTGACCCCGGCCCAGGTAGAGCACATCACGCGCCGGAGCGACCAGGTGGGCCATGCTCGCGATGTCGTCATCATGATCGAGCGCAGCATTGAGCGCGGCGGGCGCTTCAAGCAGGTGCCTGACGACTTCGGCTTCCTCGTCGCGGTTCATCAGCCCTTTCTTTACCGCCATATGCGCGGCGAGCGCGGCGAGCACGGCAAGCTGGCAAGTGAATGCCTTGGTCGACGCCACGCCGATCTCCGGCCCCGCATGGGTAGGCAGCAACAGGTCCGCCTCGCGCGCCATGGTGCTGGTCGGCACATTGACGACCACGCCGATGACCTGCCCCGCCGCCTTGCAATGGCGCAGCGCGGCGAGAGTATCGGCGGTTTCACCGCTCTGCGAAATGAACAGTGCGAGCCCACCGTCCTCCAGCACCGGATCGCGATAGCGGAACTCGCTTGCCACATCGATATCGACCGGCACGCGCGCGAAATGCTCAAACCAGTACTTCGCCACCATTCCGGCATAATAGGATGTCCCGCAGGCGACGATGGTAAGCCGACGGATCTGTGAGATATCGAAATCGAGCTGCGGCAGGGCCACCGAATTATCCGCCTGGCGCAGATAGGAACCGAGCGTCTGAGCCACCACTGTAGGCTGCTCGAAGATCTCCTTTTGCATGAAGTGGCGGTAATTGCCCTTCTCCACGGCGGCAGCCGAAGCCCCCGAGGTCGTCACTTCGCGCTCGACCGGATTGTTTTCGAGATCGTATATTTGTGCGCCCTCGCGCGTTATCACGACCCAGTCGCCTTCTTCGAGATAGGCGATTTTCTGCGTCAGCGGTGCGAGCGCCAGCGCATCCGAGCCGAGATAAGTCTCTCCATCGCCATAGCCCACCACCAGTGGCGAACCGAGCCTCGCACCGATCAGCAGATCGGGATGCTGCCGGAATGCGATCGCAAGCGCGAAGGCCCCACGCAGACGCGGTAACACATCGCGCACAGCCTCTTCCGGACTGGCTCCATTTTCGATCAGGCTGGAAACCAGATGCGCGACCACTTCGCTATCGGTTTCGCTTTCAAATTTGCGGCCATTGCCGCTGAGCTCGTCGCGCAGCGAACGGAAGTTTTCGATAATTCCGTTATGCACCAGAGCGACATCTTGAGTCGCATGTGGATGGGCGTTGCCGGCGGTTGGTGCACCATGAGTCGCCCAGCGGGTATGGGCGATACCGATCAATCCATCGGCAGGATCTTGCGACAACGCAGCCACCAGGTTGGCGAGCTTGCCTTCCGCTCGCCGGCGCACCAATGCGCCATCGTCGACGACGCAGAGACCAGCGCTGTCGTAGCCGCGGTACTCCATCCGCCTGAGGCCGTCGACCAGACGGTCCGCGACGGGGTCATTGCCGACTATGCCGATGATTCCGCACATATTCTCACTCTTCGATTAGGTTATTTCGCGCGCGCTTAGACGCCAATGTATGAACAGTTGCTTGGCTCTACTTACAATTTCAGCCGGATCAATCTCTCTCCGTCATGACCCGGCGGCTCATACCCGCTCGCCAAAGGTACAGTCCTGCACCGATGATGATCGCACCGCCAGCCAGAGTCAGGAGATCGGGCCTGTCGTCAAATATCAGCCAGCCCAGTGTAATAGCCACCAGGAGCTGGACATAGGTCATGGGTGCGACCGTCGCCGCTCCCGCGCGGGTCGTACCAAGGTAGATCAGCCAATGTGCGGAGCTCGCGGTCACCGCAACTACTACACAACGTGCGACAACGGTCCAATCGGGTACCGACAGCTGAAGCGCAGGCAAGCCGGAGAAGTGCCCCGCAAGGGTCGCCGCAACCAGGAATGGTGTCGCGGCCAGCGCAATAAAGGCCTGCATCGCAAGCGGGCTGGCCAAACCCGCCGCTGCCCGGTTGGCGAGGAACAGTGTACTCAATGAAAACGCGCAGAGCAGTGGTAGCATCGCCGCCCAGCCGATCTCGGCGACATTCGGGCGCAACACCAAAACAACGCCGAGGAAAGCTGCGCCCGATGCAACGAAAGTTGCGGCTCTCGCCCGCTCCTTCAGAAAGATCGGCGCCAGCAAACCCGTAATCGCCGGGCTGACAAAGGTGATTGTGGTCGTCTCCGCCAGCGGCATCAGAAACAAGGCGGAAAAGAAGCAGATCGTTGCAATTGCCACGGCAGCTCCACGCAACAACTGCAGGCCCGGCCGCGGCATGAGAAAGCCCGCCGGTCCCTGGCTCGCAAGCAGAATCGCGGACAAGCCTGCCGCTCCCAAAATGTAGCGCAGCGTGGCAATTGCGGTTGGTGCCCATTGCCCGGCCATGCTCTTGACCACGGCATCGCCGCAGCTCAACAGAACAAAACCTGCCAAGGTGAATAGCAGTCCAGCTCGTTCACCCTGATGCATGGAAAGCAAATCCCCTGAAGCCAATGGCTCCGGCGCTAGGCGATAGGCGCAAACTTGGAAAGGGGGCATTGTCAGTCCGCGTGGCAGGGCCAGTGGGCGGGCAGAGCCCGGTCCTCAATTTGACGCGATCCTTAGGAAAAAAATAAGCTTTCCGAATTATTCACCATCCTCGGTTAGGCACTCTTCGCCATAGGGCGGCGATGCCGCAGATGAATATTTAAGCCTGGGGGCCCAGAATGAGCGCATTCGGAAGGAAGAATGGACCTAGCGGGATGAAGCCCGGAGGCCGTCCGTCCTTTGGCGTAGCGCGACCCATGTCGGGTGGCGACAAAGCGCCTGCTGCTGGCAGCCAGCCGAGAGGCGGCGACCAGTTCCCGCCGCTGCCGAATGAAGGCGGCGGAGCGCCGATTCCCGAACCGGCTCCGTCGGCTGCACCGTCCTCTAAGGGAGGATCGGCTGGCGACGCGATGGCGCGTCTCGACGATCGCATGAACACCGAGCATTCGGGCCACGCGGAAGTCGGCGGTTTCGAAGCCAGCGTACACAAGATCAAGGAACAGGTGCTGCCGCGCCTGCTCGAGCGCGTCGATCCCGAAGCAGCCGCTTCTCTGACCAAGGACGAACTCTCTGAGGAGTTCCGTCCCATCATCATGGAAGTGCTGGCCGAGCTCAAGGTCACGCTCAACCGCCGCGAACAATTCGCACTCGAAAAGGTCCTGATCGACGAGTTGCTCGGTTTCGGTCCGCTCGAGGAACTGCTGAACGACCCCGACGTGTCCGACATCATGGTCAACGGCCCTGAACAGACCTACATCGAAAAGAAGGGCAAGCTGGTCATCGCGCCGATCCGCTTCCGCGACGAACAGCATCTGTTCCAGATCGCGCAGCGCATCGTGAACCAGGTCGGCCGCCGCGTCGACCAGACCACACCGCTGGCCGACGCCCGCCTCAAGGACGGTTCGCGTGTCAACGTGATCGTGCCACCCCTGTCGCTCAAGGGCACCGCGATCTCGATTCGTAAGTTCTCCGAAAAGCCGATCACCCTGGATATGCTCAAGGAATTCGGCTCGATGAGCGAGAAGATGTGCACCGCGCTGAAGATCGCGGGCGCATGTCGCATGAACATCGTCATCTCGGGCGGTACTGGCTCCGGTAAGACGACCATGCTCAACGCCCTGTCGAAGATGATCGATCCGGGCGAGCGTGTGCTGACCATCGAGGACGCGGCCGAACTTCGTTTGCAGCAGCCGCACTGGCTGCCGCTCGAAACCCGCCCGCCGAACCTTGAAGGCCAGGGAGCCATCACCATCGGCGACCTTGTGAAGAACGCCCTGCGTATGCGCCCTGACCGCATCATCCTGGGCGAAATTCGTGGCGCGGAATGTTTCGATCTTCTCGCCGCCATGAACACGGGCCACGATGGCTCCATGTGTACGCTTCACGCCAACAGCCCGCGCGAGTGCCTGGGCCGTATGGAAAACATGATCCTGATGGGCGACATCAAGATCCCGAAGGAAGCCATTTCGCGCCAGATCGCGGAGTCGGTCGACCTGATCGTGCAGGTGAAGCGCCTTCGCGACGGTTCGCGCCGCACCACCAACATCACCGAGGTGATCGGGATGGAAGGCGACGTGATCGTGACACAGGAACTGTTCAAGTTCGAGTATCTCGACGAAAGCGATGACGGCAAGATCCTGGGCGAATTCCGTAGCCAGGGCCTGCGCCCCTACACGCTGGAAAAGGCACGCCAGTTCGGGTTTGACCAGGCCTATCTGGAGGCGTGTCTGTAAGCGACAGACAGGTTCCGCTACCCTAACCTCCAAGTACCTTGGGCAATGCGAAGGCCAATAGCCCGCCGCCGATGATCGCGCTGGCCATGAACAGGCCGGTCCAGGGGACCCAGCCAACCTTGTCCAGCTTCCCGACGCGTTCGCGCCGGGCGCGGCGCCGGTCGCCGATCATGGCAATGAGGGCAAGCAGCAGGAAGCCCGCGCCCCACAGCGCAACCAGCGTGCCTTCGCTGGCGAAGGTCAGGAAATCGTGCATTTGCTTCATCGCAGCGCGCATATGGGAACAGCGCCGCTGCCCGACAATAGTGAAACCCCTTGTGCAAGTCGCCGTGGCCACTATGCGCGAGGCGTGACCAGCGCCCCTCAAGATCGGCCGATCATGGCCCTGCTTCTTCGGCTTGGCGCCGCCGCAGTCATCGCCATGCTAACGGCGACGGTTAAGCTTGCCGAGCAGAGCGGTGTGTCGCTGCCCGAAATCCTGTTCTGGCGCCAGGCGCCGACTGTGCCGATCCTTCTGCTCTGGCTCGCCGCAAGCGGTGGGCTCAGCCGCCTGCTGACGCACCGGATCGGAGCCCACGCAAAACGGGCCATACTTGGCCTCGCCAGCATGTCCTGCAATTTTGGCGCGGTGATCCTGCTCCCGCTGGCAGAGGCGACTACGCTGGTCTTCACGTCTTCGATCTTTGCCGTGATCCTATCTGCCGTTTTGCTGAAGGAAGATGTCGGCATCTATCGTTGGACGGCAGTGACGCTGGGCTTTTTGGGCGTGGTCGTGATCGCCCGCCCTGGCTCCGGCGAAATCCCGCTGCTGGGGGCGGCGATTGCGCTGTCCGCCGCCTTCATGATCGCCTTGATCTCGATTCAGATTCGGGATCTTGGACGAACCGAAGAGCCGATAACGGTGGTTTTCTATTTCTCGCTGTTCAGCCTGCCAATCCTGGGTGCCATCCTGCCCTTCGTCTACCAAACGCACAGCGCCTACCAATGGATGTTGCTGGGCGCGATCTCGCTGCTTGGCCTGTTGGTGCAGCTCCTGCTGACGGCCAGCCTGCGTTTCGGCGTCGTCGCCAGCGTGATGGTGATGGACTATACCTCGCTGCTGTGGGCGACCCTGCTCGGCTGGAGCCTGTTCGATCACCTGCCTCCGGCCACTACGTGGCTGGGTGCTCCACTCGTGGTGCTCGCCGGTCTGGTCATCGCATGGCGCGAACACCGGCTTGCAATAGCCAGCCGCGGTTCAGCTCCGATCGGCTAGCAACTTGCCGGATTGCGCGATATAGTGGCGAAACCGGCGCTATAAGCCTGTTTGAGAAGGATATGATGATGGTACGCAAGACCTTGATTGCCGTAGCTCTCGCAGCGATGACGCTCACCGCAACCGCCTGCAACACGGTGCGCGGCGTAGGCGACGATCTGCAGTCAGCCGCCAATGCGGTCGACGACGAGACCTGAGGTAACGTCCCTATCCGGCCAGCGCCGGAACTGGGCTCAAATCCGTTGAACGAACCCGCCAGCCAGCGGCTCGGCGGGTTTTTTCATGCCCGGAATACGCGCATCAGCGCTTGCGATAGACCAATGTGAGATTGTTCGCCGGCATGGCGTAGCGCGCAGTGCGGTCGAAGCCATTCGCATCCGCCAGCCGGTCGACATCCGCAAGTTGGCGCAAGCCCCAGCGCGGATCGCGTGCTTTCAGGTTCTCATCGAAGGCAAGATTTGACGGAACGGTCTCTACATCCGCTTCAAGATAGGGGCCATAGAGTACCAGCGGATCGCCGCGTCCCAGCACGCGCGCCGCACCAGCAAACAGTCCCTCGCTCGCTTCCCACGGGCTGATGTGCACCATGTTGATGCAAACCATCGCATCGGCACGCGAAGTCGGCCATTCTTCACAGCTGGCATCGAGTTCGACCGGCTCCAGCAAATTGGCGGCAGGATGGTCGCTACGCCAGGCGGCAATCGATGCCAGCGCACCCGGATCGGGATCGCTCGGCTGCCAGGTCAGGCCGGGAAAACGCTGCGCGAAATAGAGCGCATGTTCGCCGGTCCCGCTTGCGATTTCCAGCACCAACCCGCCGTCCGGCAGTTCCCGCTCGAGCACATCGCCAATCGGTGCGCGATTGCGTGCGGCGGCGGGCGCCTGTCTCTTCGCATTGATGTTGCTCACGAAGTCAGCTTACTTGCCGTTCCTGCCCTTCCCAATAGGGTTTTCGCAATTCGCGGCGCAGGATCTTGCCGGTGGGATTACGCGGCAGCGCAGGGATGACATCTACGCTCTTGGGTACCTTGTAAGGAGCGATCCGTTCGCGCGTCCAGGCCAGCACGTCGGCCTGGTCGACCTCCATACCGGGCTTGGCGACGATGCAGGCCTTGACCTCTTCGCCCCATTTCTCGCTCGGCACGCCGATCACCGCCACTTCCGCTACCGCCGGATGGCCATAGATCGCGCTTTCGACCTCGGCCGGATAGACATTCTCGCCGCCCGAGATGATCATGTCCTTGATGCGGTCCTGGATATAGACGTAGCCATCATCATCCATGAAGGCCGCGTCTCCCGTGTGGAGCCAGCCATCGGCATCGATGGTCTCTTCAGTCGCTTCGGGCAAGTGCCAGTAGCCAGCCGTGTTGGAGGGAGAGCGGACCGCGACTTCGCCAATCTCTCCGCGCGGCAGTTCCTTCCCGTCAGGACCCAGAATGGCGATCTCCGCACCCGGCACGGCCTTTCCCGCAGACCGCATCCGCTGGTTCCCTTCCAGCGTGTGATCCTCGGGCGGTAGCAGGGCGATCGTGCCGGTCGTCTCTGTCATCCCATAAGCTTGCAAGAAGCCTGTGGCGGGCATGGTCTGTACCGCTTCCCGCAACAGGTCGAGCGGTATCGGCGCAGCGCCATACATCAGATATCGAAAGCCGGAAAAATCGGTCTTCGCGGCGCGCGGATGCTGGATCACCATCTGCAGCGCCGCTGGCACAATGAACATTTGCGTCACGCCCTGATCCATGCCGTCCAGCACGCCCTCGGGGCTGAACTCGGCCTGGATCAGTGCACGTACCCCGCTGGCAATCGCAATGTTGATGAGTCCCGTTCCGCCAATATGCGCGACCGGCATTGCAACCAGGATGCAATCGTCCGTCTGGTGCATAGACCAGGGCAATTCAGCCGCAACTGCGTCTCTACGCAGGCTGAGCAGATTGGCGTTGGAAAGCACCACGCCCTTGGGATTGCCGGTGGTTCCAGAGGTGTAAAGCTGCAGCACGCCGTCATCGGGACCGGCCGGATCGTACTCGGCCGGTTCGCGCGCGAGGATCATTTCCCATGCCCGCTGTTCGCCAATTACTTCCGGTGCAGGCGAAAGAGGCGCCGCGACCGCTTGCGCCGTGTCGAGAAATCCCTCCCCGGCAAACACCAGCCTGGCCTGCGTATCCTTGACAATATAAGCGACTTCGGGCGGCGCCAGGCGCCATCCCACCGGCGCGATCACCACACCCATTCGTCCGGCAGCGGCAAACAACACTGCGTAAAGATCGGAATTCTTTCCAAGCCAAGCGATCCGGTCACCCTTCACCAGCCCGTGGTCCTGAAACAGGCCGATGGTGCGGCGCGTCAATTCCTCCAATGCGCCAAAATCAATGCAGCGCCCGTCCTGCTCTGTCGCAATGCTCCGTGGCCGATGCTCAGCCCAATGGCGCAATATCTCGTCATAGGTGAGGTAGTTATGCTGGTCGCTCATGGCCTCTCCTCAATCGCCCCGCCCACTTCACCATGCTCTGCGGCGTGCTCCTCGGTACGTTCTTGGCTACGCCGCCACACGGTTGCCAGCAAGCTGCCCATAACGACGTGATACAGCGCCGAAACGGCACTCGGTACCGGCGCCAGCGCCGCCTGCATGGGTGACGCGAACTGCGCGGCGAAACTGGGCCCCGAAGCGAGCGTGGAGCCAAGCCCGCTGTTCTGCATACCCACCTCGATCGAACAGGTCCGCGCTACGCCCTGCTCGAAGCCGAGCCAGCGCGTGACGAGATAGCCCAGCGCAAAGCCTGCCGCGTGGAGCAGGAACAACGCCACCAGCAGCAATCCCGCGTGTTCGATGATCAGCGGCTTTGATCGCGCGATGATCCCGCCCACGATCAGCACTACACCTATGACCGATGCGAGCGGCGATATGGTCGCGATCCGCGAGGTTGCCGCTGGGAACAGCCGGTTGAGGACGACACCCGCGATCACCGGCAGCAGGACCACGGTTATCATCCCGCGAAACAGCGCCCAGCGGTCGATTTCAATGAAGACGCCCGCGAGCCAACCGGTCAGCAGCGGAGTGGCGACGACCGCGATCAGCGTGGAACATAGCGTCATGGTGACGGAAAGCGCGAGATTGGCGCGCGCCAGATAGGTCACGACGTTGGAGGCGGTCCCGCCAGGGCAACACGCCACCAGAATCAACCCCACGGCAAGGCCCGTCTCCAGACCGAACAGGGTTGCGATCGCGATTCCTGCCAGCGGCATGACCGTGAACTGCAGCGCCACGCCCGCCGCGACCGCACGCGGCATGGTCAGCACGCGACGGAAATCTTCCGGCGCAAGTGTCAGCCCCATGCCCAGCATGATAACGCCCAGCAGCACGCTGACGAGCGACTGGTCAAGCGGGCGGAATGTGTCGTCGACCACCCACAGGAAGCTCCAGGGGAAGAACCAGGCGATCGCTGTGCCCAGCACGGTCCATAGTGCAAACAGACTGGTCAGCCAGCGGATCATGTAACCCCTCCCCCTGCCGCCATGCGTAGCGTGACGAATGAGGCCTGCCTAGAGCGTGTCTAAGCTGCGCGCTTTGCCCAATCGCGTGCGGCGCGCCAGATCGATTCATTGTCATGGGTAAACCGGCCGGCGGCTTTACGCGATGCGAGCTTCAGCGCTCCATCTGCGACAGTTTCCGCCTTGATCGAGCGATAGGCGCGCCACTTGCCTCGCATCAGCGGATCGATCAGAGGGCTGGCCGCGCGCGCGAATCCCTCGCCGAAACGTATGTCGCGTTCGCGCGACCCCCTCAGCAATCCGGGCTGCAAGAGATCGAGCCGCTTGAACCCCACCTTAGACAGGTCGCGCTCCGCTTCGCCCTTCACCCGCAGATACAGATTTTTTGACGCGGGATTGGCTCCGGCGGAGCTGACCGAGACCATGTGCTCAATCCCCAGCTTGACGGCAGCGCGGGCGGTGTCGAGTACCAGATCGTAATCGACAGCGCGAAAGGCGCTTTCGCTTTTGCCCGCGCGTTTCCAGGTGGTGCCAAGGGCGGAGATGAGCACGTTCGGCATCACTACCCCCAGCACTTCGCCCCAATTGGCGGGCTCGGCAATGACCATTTCCATCTTGGCGCCCTGCGGCAGCTTCATCTCGCGCCGGGCGATGGCAACGATCTGCACGTCGTCTCGGCGGCCGATCGATTCCTCGATAATCGAACGACCGATCAGGCCGGTCGCACCCACCAGGGCCACCCGGACTGGTTCAGACATTGCTTAGACCGCCAGGCCGTTCGCCATAAATCGCCGCGCAACGCTCGATCGCAAACCGGTCGCTCATCCCGGCGATGAAATCGGCAATCACGCGGCTGCGCTGCGGATTGTCCTTCGGAAGGCTGGCCCGCCATTCGTCGGGCATCAGCGAAGCGTCCTGCGAATAGGCGGCATAGAGCCGCGCGACTACGTCTCGCGCCCGTTCGGCGGCGGCAACCTGATCCGTATGATAATACAGCCGCTGGTACATAAACTTCTTCAACCCGCGTTCTTCAACCGCCATGCCGGGCGAGAATCCGGCCAATTGACGGCCCGCATCGCGAACTTCGGCAACCGAACCGACACCCTTCACCTGCTCGCGCGTGTGTTCGATCACATCGTTGACCATCAGGCCGATCTGGTCGCGCACGAGCTCGCGCAATTGCCGGTCGCGCGGCGCATGGGGAAAGCGTTTTTCGACAGCCCGCCACTGGTCCGCGAGGAAATCCAGTTCGAGCAAATCTTCCACCGTCAGGAAGCCTGCGCGCAGACCATCGTCGATGTCGTGATTGTCATAGGCGATGTCGTCCGCCACCGCCGCGACCTGCGCCTCCAGCGACGGCCACTGCCCCAGATCGAGCGGGAAAGCCTCGTCCAGTTCGGCCAGCGCCCAGTTCGGCGCGGCGACCGGTCCGTTGTGCTTGGCGAGGCCTTCCAGAAGGTCCCACGACAGATTGAGCCCTTCATGCTCGGGATAAGGGCTTTCGAGCCGCATCACGGTCCGCAGCGCCTGGGCATTGTGGCAGAAGCCGCCGTGCCGCTGCATCGCTTCACCCAGTGCGGATTCCCCTGCATGGCCAAAGGGCGGATGGCCCAGGTCATGCGCCAGGCTGAGCGCTTCAGTCAGGTCTTCGTCCAGCCCCAGTGCCCGCGCGATCACGCGCGCGACTTGCGCCACTTCCAGGCTGTGCGTCATCCGCGTGCGGTAGTGATCGCCCTCCGGCGCAATGAAGACCTGCGTCTTCGATCGCAGGCGACGAAAGCTCATCGAATGGATGATGCGGTCGCGGTCGCGCTGGAATTCGCTGCGCGGCCCGCGCGATCCGCCCCGGTCGAGAGCGAACTCGCGCCCGCGCGGCGCGGACGGATCTGCGGCGTAGATTGCTCTTGTCATGTCCGCGCGTTGCTTAGGTTAGCCGCCTGCCAACAACAACGGCAAATATCGGGCATCGTCGCAGCGCGGGCTCACGCTGCCTTGAGATCACGTCGCTACTCCTCCCCCAGAATCCATTCCAGGGCAGCATCGCAATGGATGCGGGTGCTGTCGAACACCGGCAGGACATTGGCATCGACATCGACCAGCAGGTCCAGCTCCGTACAGGCCAGCACGATCGCCTTGGCGCCTTCCTGTTCCTTGCGGGTGATGATCGTGCGCAATGTGCGTTCCGCGCTGCGCGTGACTTTCCCGACCACCAGTTCCTCATAGATAATCCGGTCGATCGCTTCGACATTCGTCATGTCGGGCGGCAGCAAGTCGACACCGTGAGCCACCAGACGCTGGCGATAGAAGCCTTCGATCATCACATTGCGCGTACCGATCAGCGCGGCATTCTTGCACCCCGCCTTCTCCATCGCAACGCCGACGCATTCGGCGATATGCAGGACGGGAATATCGATTGCCGCCGCAATCTCATCATAGAGGCGGTGCCCGGAATTCGCGCAGATGAGCAGCCCCTCGGCTCCCGCCTGTTCAAGGCGTCTGGCGCTGTCGACCAGCACTGTTTCCGCACGCTTCCAATCCTGGTCTTCCAACAGGCCCCAGAGCTGATGGAAATCCAGGCTCTCAATCAAGAGAGGGGCGCTTGCCATCGGTGCCACGCGGCGCTGCACCGCACGGTTGATCCGGTCATAATACATCGCCGTTGAGACCCAGCTCAAACCGCCGATCATCCCGAGTTTGCGCATCTTGGCTCCCTGATACAGAACACCATGTCTAGCGAAACCCGTGCCGCGGCGTCCATAGGGCTTGGGAGGCAGTGCCAATTCTGCCGGATATTCTCTATATTACATATGTTTATCGAAATACAGGCCCGGCAGCGGCGTATTGGCCCGGCAAGGTCAGTGTGGCATCTGTCCGATCCATCGCCGAACGATGTCAACGCCATCGGGATCGACGGTGCCCTTGCCCAATTCGGGCATGGCAACGCCCGGTTCGATCGATTCCATGCGAAAGGCAAGGATAGATTCGTCGGGCTTGCCTGGTACGATACCGAATTCGAGCCCGCCGGCACCCCTGCCCGCTGCAACGGGCCGTTTCATGATCCCGATTGCCATAGGATCGTGCTGCTCCCAGCGCAGGTCGAGCCCACTGTTGGACGCCGTGGCGCCGGGCTGATGGCAATGCGCGCAATTGACCTCGAGGTATCCGCGCGCAGCGGCCTCCACGCTCGCGCGCTCACGATTCTCCCATAGCGGAATGAGGTCGGCACCTTCGGGCACCGCATCGAGATGCCCAGCCTCGACCATGCCTTCCAGCCACTCGCGCGAGAGGTTGCGCGACTTCGGCCCGATCGGCGTCACCGCTCCATCAAGGCCGTGGCATTCCTTGCACTGGTTCTTGTTGGGGATGCGGTAGCTGATCTGCTCGCCCGATGGAGTCGTTACTGGCAGCCGCGCACCCGCCACAACCAGCCGAGCTTCGGTCTGCTCCTCGTTCCATTGATAAGGCAGCGCCAGCCAACCATCCGCGCGGTGCAGCAGCACCCGCGTCTCAATCAAGCGCCGCTTTCCGCCTTCTTGAAAGGCAAAGGTCTTGATCAGCGCCGAACCGACCGGGAGCCGCAGGAGTCCTTCGCCCTCCGCCAGCACTTTCTGCCCGTTCGGGACATAGACGTAGCGCAGCTTTTCCGCCCCGTCCGAATAGAGCGGCGTGTTGAGCCGATAGGGGGTGACGCCCTTGCCCGGCACTTGTGCACCGCCATCGGCGAAGAAGCCATATTCGGAAAGCGAGCGCGGCAGTCCTTCATCGAGAATCGCAGCCTGATTCACACTGCCAGGCGGCGTCGCCTGCAGCGCGGCAGCACCGACCAGCGCCAGTCCCGCGAAAGCAAGGAGGAAGCGGCCAGCCATCAGCCGCGAATGCGTTGCTGCAGTTCCTCGGGCGCACCCGTGGCGCTCGGCAGGGCAGCGGAATCGGGTTCGGGCACTGCCAGCGGGCCCGGAGTGCCTTCACTTGGCCCTGCCCCCTGACGCGGCAGATTGACGGACCATCCGCCGGTCCCTTCGACCGCCAGCAGCGCGGGCTTTGCACCATCGCTTAGCCCGTCCCACATCAACGGCGGCAAGGCCCCGCCAAAGGCTGCGGTCAGCAACTCTGCACCTTCGAGGTCCGGCGTAGCACCTCCATCGCGATAGACGTTGTCGCCAACCACCACATTACGCGGATAGGGATTGTAGCGCTCATCGGTGAAGCTCATCGGATAGGACACCACCATCACTTGCGCGGTGCCGTTTTCGGTCAGGACATTCTCCGTCACCAGCACGTTCTCATTGGCCATTATCAAAATGCCCGTGCCGCGCGGCACACCGCCCACGATGTTCCCTTCAGGCGCGAAATTGTCCACGTCATTGGCCGTGACGACATTCTCACGAACCACGACATCGCCGCCGCCCATTACCGGCAATGCAGGCAGGTCGAACACCAGAATACCGCCCGTGTTGTGGGTCGCGATATTCTCTTCCACCACGGCGTCACGGCTGTTTTCGATCTCGATCCCGGCAACATTATACTGCACGATCGAGCCGCGCACGGTGATCTCGCGGCTTTGGCCGACATAGATACCCGCGTCCGATGCGCCAGAAACGATGCAGCCATCCACCAGCACGCCAGTGCTTTCGACCGGATAGATCCCGTAAGCGCCATTGGTGCTGAGCGGCCCACCGGTCCAGGTGACACGCACCTTGTGATAAACAATCGCGTCAGCATCCTTGGACTTGATTCCATCGCCCTTGGGATTCTCGACTGCAAAATCGCGCAGGGTGACGAAATCGGATGTGACGAGCAGCCCCTCGCCCGCATCCTGCTGCCCGGTGAAATCGAGCACCGTCGCCCCCATCCCGGCACCGCGCAGCGTCACACTGTCGACATCGAGGCTCAAGCCGTCGGTCAACTCAAAGCGCCCCGGCTCCAGCACGATCTCGTCGCCCGGCTGTGCCAGGATCAGCGCCTCTTGCAGGCGCTCCTGTGCACCTTCTCCCGGCGCGACATTGTGGGTCTCAGCCAGCGCAGGCGTGGCTATCGCGATTGCGGCAATGCAGGCCGCGGTTTTCAGCATCCTCATGGAATGGATGCTGCTATTTACAGCGATGTAAGTCAATCGTCAGGCGCGATTCCTAATCCTAATCGAGCGACTTGACGATTTCCTCGACCATCTTCTTCGCGTCGGAAAGAAGCATCATGGTCTGGTCCATGTAGAACACGTCGTTGTCGACCCCCGCATAGCCTACACCGCCCATGCTGCGCTTGATGAAGAAGACCTGTTTGGCCTTGTCCACATCGAACACCGGCATGCCATAGATGGGCGAGGACTTGTCGGTCTTGGCCGCGGGATTGACCACGTCGTTGGCGCCGATGATGAAGGCAACGTCGGCCTGCGCGAACTCGCTGTTGATGTCCTCAAGTTCGAAGACCTTGTCGTAATCGACGCTCGCTTCGGCCAGCAGCACGTTCATGTGCCCGGGCATGCGGCCCGCCACCGGGTGGATGGCGAATTTCACTTCGACACCCTGCTCCTCAAGCAGATCGGTCATCTCGCGCAGCGCGTGCTGTGCCTGCGCCACCGCCATGCCGTAGCCGGGGATGATGATGACCTTCTCAGCCTGTTCGAGCATGAAGGCGGCATCCTCGGCGCTACCGGTCTTGTAGGGGCGCTGCTCGCCTCCACCGCCGCCAGCCGAGCTCTCGTCCGCACCGAAACCGCCCGCGATCACGCTGATGAAGCTGCGATTCATCGCACGACACATGATGTAGCTGAGGATGGCACCCGAGGAGCCAACCAGCGCGCCGGTGATGATCATCGCGGTGTTATGCAGCGTGA
Source organism: Altererythrobacter sp. (assembly GCF_050299635.1). Lineage (NCBI taxonomy): Bacteria > Pseudomonadati > Pseudomonadota > Alphaproteobacteria > Sphingomonadales > Erythrobacteraceae > Altererythrobacter > Altererythrobacter sp. The sequence continues at coordinate 9,115 of NZ_JBNKWF010000007.1, read as the reverse complement.
AGCCCATCGCCGCTGCAGCCCATCCCGAATAGCTGTTCAGCATCGACACCACCACCGGCATGTCCGCTCCGCCGATGGGGATGATCAGCAGGAAGCCGATGAGGAAGGCCGCCGCCACGACGATCCAGAACAGCATGCTCTCACCCGGTGCCGCGCTGGGCGCCATGGCGAACATCGCGGTCAGCACGACGATCGCGAGCAGCGTGCCGAGGTTGATGACGTGGCGCATAGGCAACAGGATCGGCGCGCCACTCATGTTGCCGTTGAGCTTGGCAAAGGCGATCACAGAACCGCTGAAGGTGATCGCACCGATGGCTGCGCCAAGCGTCATTTCGACGCGGCTGATGGCCAGAATATTGCCGTCCGCCCCGAGAATGCCGAAGGCGTCGGGGTTCATGAATGCGGCCACGGCTACCAGCACTGCCGCTAGGCCGACCAGCGAGTGGAACGCGGCCACGAGTTGCGGCATCGCCGTCATCGCGATGCGCTGCGCGACGGTGAAGCCAATGATCCCGCCGAGGAAGATCGCAACGCCGATCTCAGCGATATTGGCGATGTCGTGCGTGATCAGCGTAGTCGCTACAGCAATGAGCATGCCGATCATGCCATAGCGATTGCCCGCCCGGCTGGTGCTGGGGCTGGAAAGCCCGCGCAGCGCCAGGATGAACAGCACGCCCGCCACGAGATAGGCCACGGCCACCCAGGGGTTCACAGACTCGGAGACAGTGAGGACATCATATGCATCGCAAGCGAGCAGATCAGATCCCGGAGGTGGGTTGACGTGACATTCGAGCGCGCTTGCTGATGTTGCCCAAATGGCAGTGGGAATACAGAGGAGACGAAGCATCACTTCTTCTCCTTCTTCTTGTACATCGCCAGCATGCGCTCGGTCACGGCGAAGCCGCCGAAGATGTTGACACTGGCCAGCACGACGCCAGCCAGGCCGAGCCATTTGGCAATGTCGCTACCCGCCTCCGCAGAAGCGATCAGCGCACCCACCACGATGACCGAGGATATCGCATTGGTCACCGCCATCAGCGGCGTGTGCAGCGCGGGCGTGACCGACCAGACCACATAATAGCCGACGAAACACGCCAGCACGAAGATCGAGAGGATTGATATGAAGTCCATCTGGCCTACCCCTTCAGCCTCTCGCTCACCACTTCGCCGCCCCGCGTCAGCCGCACGGCGTCACCGATTTCTTCGTCGAGTACCGGCTTGCCCGCTTCCTTGTCCCAGAAGGCGGAGAGGAAATTGAAGTGATTGCGCGCGAACAGCGCGGATGTATCGGCGGCCAAATGCGCGGGCGTGTTTGAAAAGCCCATGATCTTGACCCCGTGCTTCTCGACCACCTGGTCAGGCACAGAACCCTCGACATTGCCGCCCTGCGCCACCGCGAGGTCGAAAATCACGCTGCCCGGCTTCATCGTCGCGATCTGTTCGTCCGAGATGAGCCGCGGTGCGGCGCGCCCGGGAATCAGCGCAGTCGTAATGACGATATCCTGCTTGGCGATATGGCCGGAAACCAGTTCGGCCTGCGCCTTCTGGTATTCCTCACTCATTTCCGTGGCATAGCCGCCGCTGCCTTCGCCTTCGATCCCTGCGACACTCTCGACGAAGATCGGCTTGGCGCCAAGCGACTGGATCTGTTCCCTGGTGGCGCTACGCACATCGGTGGCAGAGACTTGCGCGCCGAGCCGCTTGGCGGTCGCGATCGCCTGCAGGCCCGCCACCCCCACGCCCATGATGAAGACGCGCGCCGCCTGCACTGTGCCGGCAGCAGTCATCATCATCGGGAAGGCGCGGCCATATTCATTCGCCGCAGCCAGAACCGCCTTGTAACCGGCGAGGTTCGACTGGCTTGAAAGCACGTCCATGCTTTGCGCACGGGTGATGCGCGGCATGAATTCCATCGCAAGCGCTTCGAATCCCGCCTTCGCATAGGCTTCGACCCGCTCTTTCTGGCCGAAGGGATCGAACAGTGCCGCCACCCATGCGCCGGGCTTCGCACCCGAAAGCGTCATGACGTCAGGCGCCTGCACGCCCAACACGATGTCGGCATCCTTCACCACATCGGCAGCGGAACCAAGGCTGGCCCCGGCATCCGCATATGCTGAATCTGATATTGAGGCGCTTTCGCCAGCACCCTGCTCGACCGCGAGCGTCGCACCCAAACCGATGAACTTCTTCACCGTTTCAGGTGTGGCGGCAACGCGGGTTTCCCCCGCCGCCCGCTCTTTCAGGATCGCGATCCGCAAGGTCTAGCTGGAGATCAGGATGACGATGACCAGCGCGATCAGCGCTATCGAAGGCACGGACCATTTGAGCAAGGTGATGAAGCCCCCATAGGTCTTTTCTGCCGATTTCATGTCCTGAGTTGCCATTTACGCGATTCCCACCCGTTGATTTGCTAGGTTGGGGATGCTCTATCGCGCAATTCCGCGCTGCTCAAGGCGTCCTATCGTCTAACTATCGTCCAAATGTGGTGTGACCGGGCGAAAAGGCGCTCAATTGCGCAACAGCCTTAATAGGGTCTTTACCCATCGGCGCTAATCCTTCGTTCCGTACCACTGTGGGACGGTTTGTTGGGATATCCATGAGCGAACAGCGCCTCCTGATGCTGATAGACGATGAACCGGCGCAAAGCCGGTTGATCTCGGCGCTCGCCGCGCGCGAGGGCTGGCGCACGATCGTGGCCGAGGATTCCGAAACCGCCATCGCAATGCTGGGCACGCGCGAAGGGATGCAGCTTGCCGCAATCATCCTCGATCAATGGGTTCCGGGCGACGATGCCTGTTCGTTGATCGAGGAACTGAAGGCGCGCCGCCCTGCCCTGCCAATCCTGATGCTGACTACCAGTGCTTCGCCGCTGCTGGCGGTCGAAGCGATGCGTGCGGGCGCGACCGACTATCTCATCAAGCCTATTGCGCCTGACCGGCTGATGGAGGCGCTGCGCGCCGCGACCGAACGCCATGCGCCGCAGGATGAGCTTCAGCCGCTAACCGAGAAAATGCCCGCCGTACTCGACTTCGAGGCGATGATCGGAACGGCGCCCAAGTTCCGAACCGCGCTGGCGCAAGCCGCCAAGGCCGCGCGCGGCCACGCCAATGCGCTGATCGAAGGCGAAAACGGCACAGGCAAGGAAATGTTGCTGCGCGCGATGCACGCAGCCAGCCCCCGCGCCAAGGCTCCCTTGCGGATCATCAATATCGGCGGGGTTCCCACCAATTCGCTTGAATCGGTGCTGTTCGGGCATGAGCCCAACGCCTTCCCCGGCGCATTCGATCGCCAGATCGGCGCATTGCAACATTGCGATGGCGGCACGCTGGTGCTCGACGAAGTGGACCGGATCAACGAAGATCTGCAGGAGCGCTTGTTCGATGTGATCGATAGCGGGATCGTGCGCCCCATCGGGGCGAAGCACGGTTTCAAGGTCGACGTCCGCCTGCTCTGCGCCAGCAATTTCCCACTGCGCGAACTGGCGCAGGCGAACCATTTCCATGCCGGTCTGCTCGAAAAGCTGGGCCAGACGACGATCCAGCTCCCTCCCCTGCGGGAGCGGACGGGCGACATTCCCGCACTGACCCGCCATTTCCTCACCCGGATCGGCGAACAGCCGGGGCTGCGTCACCTCGCGGTATCGGACAATGCACTGGCGCTCCTCGCGGCCTATGACTGGCCCGGCAATGTCCGCCAGTTGCAGGCAGTTCTGTTTCGTGCTGCGGTGTTCTGCGACAACCAGACGCTGACCGCGCAAAGTTTCCCGCAGCTGTGCGAATTGCTGGGCGAACCACAGGAAGTCAGCAATCCGATTCACGAAGGTGTGGGCGTCATGCTCTACACCGAAGACGGCAATTTGCGCCCGCTCGAAGAGATCGAGGCCGATGTCATCCGCCTTGCGATCGGGCATTATCGCGGCCGGATGACCGAAGTCGCCCGGCGGCTCGGCATCGGACGCTCGACGCTCTACCGCAAGCTTTCGGACCTCGGCATCGATAACGCTGCTTGATCGGGCCGCCCCGGCCACCTAGCGCTGCCACATGGCCGAACCATTCGATTTTTCCGGGCGCGTCGCGCTCGTCACCGGCGCCGCATCGGGCATAGGCGCGGCCTGTGCGCGTTGGCTGGACGCGCATGACATCGAGCGCCTGGTGCTGGTCGATGTCGACGAAGACGGGCTCGGCCGACTTGCGCTTTCCTGTCGCGTTGAGCGGCACATCGGAAGCACTGCCGACCCTGAACTGTGGAAGCGGATCGAGGAGGGTCTGGGCCGGCTCGACCATGCTGTGATCAACGCTGGCGTCGCAAGCGGATCGGCGATTGCTGACACCGGCTTTGAAGAGTGGCGGCGCGTCCTCTCGATCAATCTCGACGGTGCTTTCCTCTCGCTCCGCACGGCGATGCGGACAGTGAGCGATGGCGGCTCGATCGTCCTCACGGCGTCGGCAAGCGGCCTGAAGGCAGAGCCGGGCACCGCCGCCTATGGCGCGTCCAAGGCAGGTGTGATCCAGCTTGCCAAGGTCGCCGCGAAGGAAGGCGCGCCCAGCGGCGTGCGCGTCAACGCCATCGCTCCGGGCGGGGTCGATACGCCAATCTGGGACCAGGCGCCCTTCTTCCAGGAGATGGTGGCGCAGCACGGCGGAGATCGTGACGCAGCGCTCAAGGCCATGGCCGCGATGGCGACGCCCTTGGGCCGCTATGCGAGCGCGGAAGAGATCGCGGGTCAAGTCGGCTTCCTGCTTTCCGATGCTGCGGCTTCGATGACCGGAGCGGTGCTCATAGCCGACGGGGGCTATACGTTGTAACTCAGCAGATGCGCTTCGCAGTTCTTGCAATCGCTGCTGCCGAAGCCGGGCATTGCCACTTCAAACCGCCCCGAAGCCAGCAGCGCATCGACAATCGCGCATTCCGATCCGCCTGGGATCGCCAGCGCCATGATGTCCGCCGCGCGCGTGGTCAGCTCATCGACATGCCAGCGGATCGCCTTGCCCTTGCGAAAGTGCCGGGCGAGCCGCGCGCGCAACCCTCCTGGGCCGTTGGCGCTGCCGGCATAGACCAGCCAGCCCGACAGCATGGCCACACCTAGAGCCGCCCGCTCGAACCGCACAGGTCGCGCCAGCTGGATCAGCAGCGCATAGGCGCCCTTGCCGTCGGTGCATTCCCCGATCCGCTCAGGCTCGACCGGCACCCCACCGGGCAAACAAGCCTCGACCTGTGCCAGCAGGTCCGCCATCTCAAACTGGCGGCAGGTCTGAAAAGTCTGTCAGCGCCGCATCGCGCAGTCCGCGCCAGACGTTGCGCGCCTGGACCGTCTCGAACACGTCATGGACGCGCAGGATCTGCACACCTGCATTCATCCCCGCGATGGCGAGTGCGACGCTGCCGCCCAGCCGCTTGTCTGCTTCGGCTTCGTTCGAGAGCGCGCCCACCATCCGTTTGCGGCTCGCGCCCAGCAGCAACGGCTGGCCCAGCGCATGGAACAGCGGCAGCGCATTGATCAGTGCGAGGTTTTCGGCCAGCGACTTGCCGAAGCCTATACCCGGATCGAGCAAGATCTTTGCGCGCGAGATGCCCGCTGCCACCGCCGCATCGCGCCGCTCGCGCAGCCAGTCAAACACGTCGAACACGACGTTGGAATAGTTGCCATCGGCGTGGAGGTCCTCCCCATTGCCGGGCGCATGCATCAGTATAACCGGACAGCCGCTCTTCGCAGCGAGCTCCAGGCTGCGCGGATCGTGACGCATGGCGGACACGTCGTTGGCGATATGCGCGCCCGCTTCCAGCGCCGCCTCCATCACGCCCGCACGGCGCGTGTCGACACTGATCGCGGCGCCCATCGACGCGCAATATTCGACCGCCGGAAGCACGCGGTCCTTCTCGTCGCCTTCCCATGTCGCCGGAGCGCCGGGGCGCGTGCTTTCGCCCCCGATATCGATGATCGCTGCGCCCGCTTCCAGCATGGCCGAAGCATGTGCGCGCCCGGCTTCGGGATTGTCGAGGAATTCCCCTCCGTCGGAGAAGCTGTCAGGCGTGACGTTGAGGATGCCCATCACCTGCGGCTGGTCGAGCCGGACGACGCGCTCGCCCAGCTCCATCGGCGGGTGCGGCAGCTTGAGGTTCGCCCATTGCGCCTGCGCCTCTTCCGCAATGCTTTCCGGCAGGGCCGCCAGGACATTCTCGATCGAGTCCACATCGGCCAGCCAGCGCCCCGCGATGCTTCCTCCACTACGCAGCACCACGGCGAAACGGTTGGCATAGACCATGCCGCCCGCAAGCCGGATCGCCTTGCCATCTTCCTGCTGCGGACCCGGCGCGAAGGTGATCGGGCGGATATAGATGCGGTCTGTCATCGTGTGTGCTTCACTCGGCAAATCCTACTGGATGGAACACATGGAACACTGTCCAATGGGAAGAAAAACTTGCCCGCTTCCATCGCGGGTCCAGGCGCAGATGGGAAGAGCGAAACGCGGTCATTCCACGGGTGTATTGCGGGAAAGGGAAGTAGGACAGGGTGTAGCGCTTCGTGATTGCCATTCCGGCTGCGAGCCACATCCAACCCCGCTCAGCCTGAGCGGATGTGGTCTGGGCCTCAAAATGCAATGTCCGCTTGCGACCCAATTGCGGACGTTCGATTAAAGGACGGAAGCCCCTCCTCTTCGTCATTCCCGCGAAAGCGGGAACCCAGTAGACGATCCTGATGAACCTAGAAGGCTGCCCGACGGTCTATTTGTTGGCCTCACGTCGCAACGGGACGCTCTATGTCGGTGTCACATCCGATTTGATGGGGCGCATTCACAAACATCGCGAAGGGCTCCTGCCCGGTTTCACCCGCGACTATGGCGTAAAGCGCCTCGTCTGGTTCGAACCACATGCGACGATGGAAGATGCCATCTTGCGCGAGAAGCGGATCAAGAAATGGAACCGGGCGTGGAAGCTGGAATTGATCGAAAAGAGCAACCCCGATTGGAACGACTTATCCGAATCCTTCGGCTTCAAGCCCTTGGTATGACTGGGTTCCCGCTTGCGCGGGAATGACGAATTCTGGATGTCGGTAAACGACAACATTGCGGACGTTAGGAGTTGATCAGCTGCTTAACCCATATCGCAATCTTCGCAAGGAGAGCACCTATCAAGGTCCCAATGGTTGACCACATCAAGACTAGAAGGACGTAGAAGAACCATTCAATGATTGGTTGAAATGGCAGGCCTACAAAAACGGGCGATGCCAGAAGGGCTGAAGCAGCCAAAGGCCAAACCAATCTTGGGCGGAATTTTCCCCTTAGTGCTGCAACAATGCAGATCGTGAATGCAATCGCCGCACTAAATGGCAGGAGCAGGATGATCGAAAAATCCACGCGCTTCTAATATCAGTCGGAATGTCCGCTTTCCACCCTAGTTTCGGACCTTCAACCTCAATCCTCTGTCGCCAGCAGGTATAGTTGCCGCGCGGCGTCGATGGGTTTGACGTCGCCGTCCACCTCATAGTGCCAGAAGCTCCAGCCGTTGCAGCTTGGTGCGCCTTGCAGATCCTTGCCCAGCCCGTGGATTGAACCGACCTGCTTTCCAATAGCAAGCGAGCCATCCGCGCGGACCGTGGCGATCCAGCGGCGCTTCTTGTCGAACACTTCGGTGCCCGGCTTGAGATAGCCGTTCTCCACCAGCGCGCCGAAGGCGACGCGCGGCGCAGCCTTCTTGCTCTGCATCGTCTCGATCACGCTCTCGTCGAGCGGCAGTTCCTTCTCGATCCGCTTGTAGGCGGCATCGCGATAGACGTCCTCACGCTCGCAGCCGATCCATTCGCGTCCCAGACGCTTGGCCACTGCGCCGGTCGTGCCCGTGCCGAAGAAGGGATCGAGCACCACGTCGCCCTTCTCGGTCGTCGCCAGCAGCACGCGATAGAGCAGCGCTTCCGGTTTCTGCGTCGGATGCACCTTGTGCCCGCCTTCCTTGAGACGCTCACCGCCCGAACAGATCGGCAGAAGCCAGTCGCTGCGCATCTGCAGTTCGTCATTGAGCGTCTTCATCGCGCGGTAATTGAAGTGGTATTTGGCCTTCTCACCCTGGCTGCACCAAAGCAGCGTCTCATGCGCATTGGTGAAGCGCGTGCCCTTGAAATTGGGCATCGGATTGCTCTTGCGCCAAACGATGTCGTTGAGGATCCAGAAGCCCAGATCCTGCAGGATCGCGCCGACGCGGTAGATATTGTGATAGCTGCCGATCACCCACAGCGATCCGTCTGGCTTGAGCACGCGGCGCGCCTCCGTCAGCCATGCACGCGTGAAATCGTCATAGACCTTGAAGCTCGCAAACTGGTCCCATTCGTCGGTCACGGCATCGACCTGGCTGCCATCGGGCCGGTTGAGGTCGCCGCCAAGCTGCAGGTTATAAGGCGGATCGGCGAACACGCAGTCCACCGACGCATCGGGCAGGCTGCGCATCGCCTCCACGCAATCGCCCGGCAGGATCAGCCCCAAGGGCAGGTCGCGCTGCGCATCACGCGCGACTTCAACAGCTTTCCCGGCCCGCGTGGCGCGCGGTTTTACGGTCTCCAAGACCCCCATCATTTACCCCTCGAGTTTCGCCAATGCAGCGAGTTATCCACAGGGTGAGTCCATTGGGACTCCGCGTCAAGTCCCGAATGATCGCGCATTATGGTTAATGACGCGTTAGTTATGACGGAACAAAAAGAGTCCTGCACAAGATATTGAGTCAAAGGGGATTCACGAGACTCGATATGATGGGGTGTGGCCCTGAAGACTCAATTCCAATTTTGTTCGCGAGAAATTGTGATACCCTTCCTGCGGGTCCGGACAGGGGGATTTTGTGGCACTCAAAGTAATCGGCGCCGGGCTTGGGCGCACCGCTACGTTCACGATAAAGTTCGCGCTCGAACATCTGGGCCTTGGCCCTTGCTTCCATATGTCGGAGGTTTTCGCAGATGGCCGGAGGCAAGTGCCATTGTGGCTGGATGCGATCGGGGGGCGGCCCGATTGGGACGAGATATTCAACGGCTTCCATTCCACCACGGACTATCCGGCCTGCAGCTATTGGCGCGAACTGGCGGAGTTCTATCCCGAGGCAAAGGTGCTGCTGACCGTGCGCGATCCGGACAGCT